>CAMLKY010000453.1 GCA_946480545.1 uncultured Acidobacteriota bacterium | reverse complement strand
CCGAATCTCGCACGCGAGCTGTTTGCCGACGACGAAATCGAGAAGCGGCTTGCGGCGATAGCGAAGCGGGGCTACACGCTGGTCGGAGACGTGAATCCACGGGAAGCCATGGAGAAAGCGGCGAATTTCACCCCCGTACCCGGCGGCGTCGGCTTACTGACGGTCGCAATGCTGATGAAGAATACGGTCGAGGCCTCGAAGGCGCGAAGGCTGTAGTTGCGATTCGGAGAAGGGGAGACGCGGGGAGGGGGAGACACGGGGACGCGGGGAGAAGGGGGATGGAGATAGGGAGACGTCGGTTCTGGACGACGAACGAACGGCGAACAACGAACGACGAACAACAAATCAACAATGACGTTTGACGAATATCAAAAAGAAGCCGGCGTTACGGCGCTGTATCCGCGGCGGATGTCGAATCTTGAGTACCCGACCCTTGGGCTTGCGGGCGAGGCCGGAGAGGTTGCGAACATCGTGAAGAAGATCCAGCGCGATCACGGTGGCGTTATCACGGACGAGGTGCGTGGGAAATTGAAGGATGAGCTCGGCGATGTGCTCTGGTATATCTCGGCGTGTGCCGATGAGCTGGGACTAACCCTGGACGAGATCGCGTCGTTCAATGTCAACAAGCTCGCGAAACGGCACGGGAGATAGTTCGTTGATCGTTGATCGTTGATCGTTGTTCGTGGGCGGGGTCACGCGAGTCAGTACCACCTGCGTCAGCGGGTGGGTGGCGCCGGATATCCCGCCAACGCCTCCCGGTCTCGACCCGCCCGCTCACGCGGAACGGTACCGACTCGTGTCTTCCCACGAACAATGAACAACGAACGACGAACAACGAACAACGATCCACGACGTTCCACGAACAACCATGCTAAAGATCGGACTCACAGGTTCCATCGCGGTCGGCAAGACGTTCGTTTGCGGCGTCTTTCGAGAGCTTGGTTGTCACGTTCTCGATGCAGACAAAATCGCACGCGACGTCGTTGAGCCGGGCACGAAGGGACTCGAATCAGTAGTCGACGCGTTCGGCCCTTCGATACTGCAAGCCGATGGGAGGCTCGATCGTTCAAAGCTAGGCGGCATTGTTTTCGGGGACAATGAAAAGCGTCTTCTGTTGAACTCGATAATCCACCCGCTCGTTTTTGAGGAACAGAACCGCTGGCTTGACGAGCGTGAAAGCGAAGATCCGGGCGGCATCGCTATCGTGGACGCGGCGCTGATGATCGAATCGGGCGGCTACAAGCGGTTTGATAAGCTGATTGTCGTGTGGTGCAGGCCTGAATTACAATTGCAGCGCCTGATGACGCGCGACGGCATTACACGTGAGGCTGCTGAGCGGCGGATCGCCTCGCAGATGCCGCAAGAAGAGAAGAAGTCGTACGCGGATTACCTGATCGATACGTCGGGAACGGTAGACGACTCCCGCCTGCGGACAACCGAAGTTTTTCGTCAATTAAACCTTTTAAGGTAGAGTTCGCATCCATTCAAAGTGTCTTCACTAGTCGCCAAAAGCCTGAGAGTATACGGCCGCATGATTGTCGCGGCCCTGCTGCTTCTGTGCACGCTCACATCGTGCGGCGACATCGAGAAACCCGCCCCCGAGCCTTATTACGCGGGCACGACACCGCCTCGGAAACAGGAGTTTCGCTGGAGCAATGGGCGGATGCCCAAGAGCCTCGATCCGGCCCTTGCCGCTGCGCCGCCCGAGACGGATATCGTCCGCGCGGTATTCGAGGGGCTCACCGAGCTCGACCCGCGGACACTCAAAGCTGTTCCGGCAGTCGCCGAGCGCTGGACGGCCAGCGAAGATCACCGGACCTGGACGTTTCATCTGCGTGACGATGCCCGCTGGTCGAATGGTTCCCCGGTCACGGCCGCAGATTTTGTCCGCTCGTGGCGACGCCTTGGGGAGCTTGGCGATTCAGTGGCGCATCATGATCTGCTTGCGAATATCGTTGGTTTTCCGATACAGAAAAAAGATACGGAAGCTCGAGGTGAGGCTGACCTTCAAGAGTCAGAGCCTGGCAATACGGCTGCCGCCGGCCCCACGCCTGACAGCGGTAATTCGAACACCGCACCGCGGCATGTTTTTAACCCGGAACCCGCGATCGGCGTCACGGCTGTTGATGAGCGGACGTTAAAGGTCGCACTGATCGCACCGGACAAGGATTTTCCCAAACTCGTGGCCTACCCGATCTTTCGTCCGGTCGCCGGCGATGGTTCCGAGTTTGAGACCTCGATCACTCCGGATATCGTCACGAATGGCGCCTTTCGAATTTCAGCCGCAGACGCGTCGGGGATCTCGCTGGTTCGCTCGAACAGCTATTGGAACAAGGCGAGCGTTCGACTCGAAGCTGTTAAGTTTGCTCCGCACGAGAGTGCCGAAGCCGCGCTGGCCGCATACAAGGCCGGCGAGATCGACGCCGTTACGAACGCCGATTTCGAACCGCTCGCATTGAAGCTGCTCGAGCCCTTTGAAGATTTTCGCCGTCGTACACATGCGGCTGTAAATTTCTACGAAGTAAATCACGAGAAGGCGCCATTCGATGACCGGCGAGTCCGCGAAGCTCTCGCCGTCTCGATCGAGCGCGAGCGTCTGACCGAGGGTGAGATGGAAGGCCTGACCCGGCCCGCTCTCTCGTTCCTTCCTTTTGGAGAGACACCCGACGCGAAACTTGTTCAGGACAAGGAACGAGCCCGCGACCTTCTGGAAGAGGCCGGCTTTCCCGAGGGCAAGGACTTTCCGGTGATCAAGCTTGTCGTGAACCGGAACGACATGCAGCAACGCGTCGCACGAGCCGTTGCGCGGATGTGGAAGCAAAACCTGAATGTCGAGACAGAGATAGTCGTAAAGGAGAATGCCGAGCTTGATGTTGTTCGGCGAACCGGCGACTTCGACCTTGTCCGTCGTAACGCCGTTTTCCCGACAGCCGATGAGCTGATGAGCATCCTGTCGATTCTAAAACCTCCGGCGCCTGACGTCGTCGATCCCCAGCCGTCGCCGTCCGCCGGAGTCGAAGCAAGGCCCGTCACTCCACAGCCACAACCCGACGCCGAGCCGGA
>CAMLKY010000452.1 GCA_946480545.1 uncultured Acidobacteriota bacterium | reverse complement strand
GGGGTTGTTGCCGAGTTTTGCGGTCTTGTCGAGGGCGCGTTGCATGTCTTTGGGTTTTTGGCGTGCTCCGGGGTCGCCGCCGGTTCGTTCGGCGATGGTTTGGGTGATGCGGGAGAGTTCTGCCTGTGCCGAGTTGTCGGCGATGGCCTGCACAACATCCGCCAGCATCTTCGTACTTGCAATGCCGAGCGCGTCTGAAACATCGGCGACGTCGATCTTCTCGCCCGAAAAGCTTATTACCTGATCAAAGTTCGACTGGGCGTCTCGCATCGAACCCATTCCGGAACGGGCTATCTCTCGAAGAGCGTCCGCGGTGATGTCGATCTTTTCGGCATCGGCGATCACCTTCAGCCGGTCGATTATCTTCTGCAGCGGGATCGTTCGGAAATCGAATTCCTGGCAGCGAGAGCGGATCGTCTCGGGCACCTTATGCAGCTCGGTGGTCGCCATCACGAATACAACATTCGAGGGCGGCTCCTCCAGAGTTTTCAGCAGTGCATTGAAAGCGGGTTTCGAAAGCTGGTGGATCTCATCGATTATGAACGCCTTGTAGCGGTCACGGGCCGGATTGATATTGATGTTCTCCAGGATCGTCTCGCGGACATCGCCAATCCCTGTGTGCGATGCAGCATCGATCTCGAGCACGTCCATCGATCGCCCCTCGGAGATCTCGATACATGAAGGACATGCCGTCGGATCGTCCAGGCGACACGGGCTGATATTCGGCTCGTCGGTCTTGTGACAGTTGAGGGCCTTTGCCAGCAGGCGGGCCGTGGTCGTTTTCCCAACGCCGCGTGCACCCGAGAATAAATAAGCGTGGTGGAGCCGATCGTGCGAAAGGGCATTACGAAGTGTTTGGGTGATGTGCTCCTGACCCGTCACTTCATCAAAGGCCTGGGGCCTCCACTTTCTTGCGATTACCTGATAGGACATCTGGCTGAGGATTCCGTCGAAGGGTCAATTCTAATTGAGTTCGTCACGACTGGCAATTCGGTCGTACCCAATGGGGTTTTTCCAGGGCTTGGAGCGAAAATCGGGAACGCTTTTGTCGAGTGATCAGTGGGACTTGATACGCAAACCTGTCGATTCCGGACAGGCCGCCGCCTACGCCCGAAACCCCTTGCGCTACATGCTATAATCGGCTCACCGTCTTCTTGCAACCTTTCCCGGGTGTGCAACCACTTTAGGAGGAGAAATGTTCGGAATCTGTGCGTTCATCGACAAGGCCCTCAGGGCCGTCGCCGTAGTGTCTATTCTTGGTGTTTGTACGGCCTTCGCCGCCGGTGAACTCGACCCAACTTTTTCCGCCTCAGCTTACGGCAACTCTGACGTATTTTTGTACGCGCTCAAGAAACAGGCCGACGGAAAGGTTCTGGTCGGCGGCTATTTCTCGGGTGCACAAAGCACCCCTACGAGCGGCATCATCCGGCTGAATCCTGACGCAACCGTAGATACCAGCTTCCACGCGCAGTCATTGTTTGCAGCGCTCGGCGTCGGGGCCACCGTGCAGGCCATCGCCGTGCAGAGCGACGGCAAGATCATCGTCGGCGGGCACTTTCTTTCACCCATCGGTCAGCCGCGACCCGGCGTTCGTCGATTGAATGCCGACGGCTCGCTCGACACGACATTCACGCCGGTGATCGTGAATAACGGGAGCTTGTTCAACGACATCGAATTGCAGGCTGATGGGCAGATCATCGTCGGCGGAGCCTTCTCAGGCGCGGGGATTCCAGAGAACCTCATGCGCCTTGCTGCTGACGGCACCGTCGATCTGACGTTCCAGGGCCGACCTACGACGGTCGTAAGAGACTTAGCTATCCAACCGAACGGCAGTGTGATGATCGTTGGAAATCATAGTGGCGATCTGAACGAGGGGATCGTTCGCCGGCTCACATCGACCGGTCTCCTGGACAACAGCTTCGCGACTCCCGATCTCGATCAGCGGGCGGAAGTAGTCACCCTGAAGCCAAACGGACAGATCCTCGTGGGTGGCTTTTTTAATTCGATCAATGGCTTCACCGTAGGACGGATCGCACTTTTCAATGCTGACGGCACACTTGATCTCACCTTCAATCAGAACAATGCAGGTGCAAATGGCGTGGTGGGCGGCACAACGATCAACCAGATCGAGTTCGACTCCGACGGCAAGATAATGATCAGTGGGCGATTCGTTACCTTTAACGGAGTCTCGCGGCGCTGTATCGCCCGTTTGAACGCTAACGGCACGCTGGATACTTCTTTTGCCGACAATACCGTGTTCACCGACCCCACCACGGTCATAGGCATGGAGATCATGCCGACCGGGAAGATACTCACGGCGACTATAAACAATATCCAGTCGCGCTTTCTTGTTCTCTTCAACCAGGACGGGTCTGTCGATGCGACGTTCAATGTGATCCTGTCGCGAACCGGCGCCGTACGCCGCGTCCGAGCGATGGCTGATGGTAAGGTCATGATCGCCGGAAGCTTCCCGTTCGTGAACGGCAGGCAGCGGAAATATCTCGCTAGGCTAAACGCGGACGGCAGCCTGGATATGAGTTTTGTGCCGTACCTTAACGATGAGTCGAACGCCTCACCGGTGGTTGCGATGGCAGTGCAGCCCGACGGAAAAGTCGTCTTCGGGATGGAGGGGAACACGCAGGTGTTCCGTATCAACGCCGACGGAACGCGGGATTTGGGGTTTACATCGCCGTCTCTAGGCATACCGGCAGACATCTACATCCTCCCGAACGGTCAATCGCTTGTAGGCAGTAGTTCTGGTATCCGACGGCTGAACCCTAATGGCTCGAACGACCCGACCTTTTCCGCGGCGGTCGGTGGTGTGCGGACGTTACATGTTCTGCCCGATGGAAAGATCGTCATCGGCGGAAGCTTCACCCAAGTGGGAGCGACTTTACGCGGAAGAGTAGCCCGGCTTAACGCCGATGGATCGCTCGACACCTCGTTCAACCCGCCCGGCGGCGCAAATGGCGTCGTCGAAGATCTCGATGTCTACTCTGACGGCCGTATAGTAGTCGGTGGAGATTTTACTTCGCTGAACGGCGCGCCCCGACTTCGCATCGGTAGG
>CAMLKY010000451.1 GCA_946480545.1 uncultured Acidobacteriota bacterium | reverse complement strand
TGAGCGATTCGTTATTCGCAGCTACTCACCGCAACGCACTATCGGGGGCGGACAAGTCCTGGATCCTGCGGCCGCCCGCCATCGCGGCTCCGAACTCGAAAAGGTTCGTGAGCAGCTCCGCGGGCTTGTCTCCTCACTCGATGACGGGAACCCCGCCGAGATCCTGGTCCGTAATGCCGGCAAGAATGCTATATCGTTTGAAGACCTTCGCTCGCGAACCGCTCTTCGGCCGCCTGAGCTTCGGCGGCTTGTCGAGCAGGCAAAGGCAGGTGGCCGGATCATCGAGGCCGAAGGCGTTTTCGTGGCGAAGGAAGTCTTCGACGATCTACTGGCCGCGGCGATAAAGGCGGTGGCGGTGCATCATCAACACGACAAACTCTCGCGCGGGATCTCGCGGGAAACTCTACGGGAGAAAGTTTTCCGCCGATCGGGAACCGAATTGTTCCGGGCCGTTATCCAGGCAGCCGAAAGCGCCGGGAAGATGGTTTTCGATCAGGATGTCTTCAAGCTTGCGTCGCACGAGACGAAACTCTCGCCGGCCGAGATCGTCGCTCAGCAATCGCTAAAGAAAAGTTTCTTCGACGTGGGGCTCGAGATGCCGAAGCTGGACGACGCGATACGCATCGCCGCCGAAGCAAGCGGGCTCGACGCAAAGGCGACCCGACGCGTCTTTCAACTCTGGGTCAACGCCGGTGACATCGTTGCCGTTTCGAACGAGTTTTATTTTCCCTCGAGCTTACTTACGGAACTCGTCGCAAAGATGCGTGAACACGTTCGCGCGGTAAACGATCCGATGATCGACGTCGCGAAATTCAAGGATATCGCGGGCGTGTCACGAAAATATGCGATTCCGCTGCTCGAATACTTTGATCGAACCCGCGTCACCGTCCGCGTCGGCGATAAACGGAAAGTTCTGGGATGAGTTTACGGCGCCCCGTCTACGCGAGGAGTGGGTCATCTCGATCACGACGGCCCCAGTACAGAAGTGAATTTTCAAGACGTCATTGCAATTGCCGGTACCTTGGGCTAGAGTGTTCCGCAAAAAAGGCGACGATGCCGGCAAATGGTTTACCGGCGGCCGCGATCCCGAAGTAACCAAACACCTGCAAACAATCACACAAATCGGAGAACGGATATGAGGTTTTTAACTCGAATTACGATGCTATCGGCATTGATCGGAACGGTGCTGGTCGGTGGCGGTTACGCAGATTTGAAGCTTCGGCTCAAGGAATCGAAACGTTCCCGAGTCTTCATAATCTCTGTCGGGATCGACAAATACAACAGTCCCGGGCTTAACTCACTCAAGTTTGCCGTCGCAGATGCCGAAGCGCTCGCTCAGCAATTGGAAGCGCGCAACACAGCGCGTGGGCACGGCATCGCTCAGGGAGATCGAGGCTCCATCGCGGTTACAGGCAGCGAACCGGAGGTAGTTCGGATCGTCTTACGGGATAAATTGGCGACCAGAGAAGGAATCAGCCAGGCCTTTAACGAAGTCGCGCGCCAGATAACTACGAACGACATCTTCTTTTTCAGCTACTCGGGGATGGGCGCAGCCGTCAAAGGTGAGTTCGTGCTGCTCACGTCGGACTCGAGCTATTCCGCGGGTCGAACGTCGGTTAACGAGGCTATAACGACCGCCGAGCTTCAGGCTATGTTCCGCCGGATCAGGGCAAGAAATAAACTTCTGGTTCTAGACTCGTGTGACTCGGCCGACGGGTACGATGCACTCGCGTCGGCGTTTATCGAGCCGAATCCCGAGATCCGTGCGGCTGTTGCCGACAATGTGCTTTTCATAGGCACGGACGGCATCACTACAGAGCCGTCCGAACTGGGACACGGTACGCTCACGAAAGTGGTACTCGAGGGTCTCGAGGGAGCTGCCGATTTTGACAGCGACGGCTTGATCTCTGCTTCCGAGCTCGAGGCTTTCGTTTACTGCGGATCGATCAAGTACAAGAAGTTCCAGATATCGCCGCGGACGGTAAGGTCCGGCGAAGACTTCTACGTCGCTTTCACCGACGCAAAGCAGAAGGACCTGATAAAGGCGGCTCCGGCCAAACCACTGGATCGGGGTCCACTCACCGTATCTTCCGGAGCGGCGAGTGCAGACAAACGTAACGGCGACGACTATGCCCTACTTTTCGCGAACGATTACGCGAACGATCCGAACTGGCCGGAACTTAAGAACCCGCTCAACGACGTCCAGGACATCGCCGCCGAATTGCGGAATCGCTATGGTTTTAAGGAGGTCGTTGTTAAGGAGAATCTGACGAGCCGCGAGATCCGGGAAGTGCTCATGTCCTATCAGTCGAAGTCCTTCCCTAAGCCCGATGACCAGTTGTTTGTATTCTTTGCGGGGCACGGCACTACCGATCCGGTAAGCGATATCGCCAGCGTCAGCTATTTCGTCGGCAGCAAAGGTCCCGCGTTTTCGGTTGAGAACTCAGGGCACTTCATGCCGTTGGATTCGATTCTTACGATGATCGCCGGACTGAAGATCAATCACGTGATGACCGTCTTTGACGCTTGCTACGCGGGGCAGGTCTGGAAACCCGCGATCGCAACGTACGCACGCAGAGCGGCGATCGATCTTGAGTTTCCATCGCTACTTCACTACGCCGCACTGGATCGGCCACGCCGGGGGATTGGAAAGAGCGCCGAGCCGGCACTTCAATTGGGCGCGGTGGACGATCGTCTCATATTTGCGAAGCGGACCATGGCAACCCAGAGCCGAATAATCCTTACCTCGGGCAATCGGCCGGTGGCGGATGCATACAAGCTTTCTGACGGCTCGCTCAGCCGGAACTCGCCATTCGCGAACAAACTTCTCGAGGCTCTTCGCGAAGGCGGTCGCAACTACAACGTCCTCACGGCCAGGGAGATCTACACCGCTGTTCTCGGCCTGCCGGTGCAACCGATGGTAGGCGAGATGGAAAATACGAATGGAGACTTCGTATTTGTCGGGAAGTAGTATTCCCGAATCATGAGAAAGTTCCTGTCAGCCGAGTGGCGCGACTTGATCCTTGTGAACTACGAGGTGGACGCGTCGATTCTCGAGCCGCGTGTG
>CAMLKY010000450.1 GCA_946480545.1 uncultured Acidobacteriota bacterium | reverse complement strand
GCGATTTTTTACGACAAAAAGATATAGATCTGATAATTCTCGTCGCCCGCGGCAGCTCCGATAACGCGGCGCTGTTCGGGCGTTACCTGCTCGAGGTCACGACCGGCATCCCGGTCTCGCTGTCGGCTCCGTCCGTCTTCACGCTCTACAATGCAAAGCTCAGACTAAAGCGTGCGGTGGTCATCGGAGTTTCACAGTCCGGCGAAGGTGCGGATATAAATCAAGTTCTGGATCGCTCGAAAAGCTATAGTGCTTTCACGATCGCGATCACCAACGAAGCCGGCTCGTCAATGGCTCGACTCGCTGACGAGACCCTGCTGATCCATGCAGGCCGAGAGAAGAGTGTCGCCGCAACGAAGACCTACACCGGCCAGATGCTGCACTTTTACATGCTGGCCAGTGCGGTCGGTGACAAGCGGCTCGACTTTCACAAGATTCCCGAGTTTGCTCAGAAAGCACTTGAACTTGAAGAGAAAGTTAAAGAAGTAGTTCAACGTTACGTCTTCATGGAAAACTGCGTGGTGGTCGGGCGCGGAATGAACTATGGGAATTCATACGAGCTGGCGCTCAAGCTGATGGAGACATGTTACGTAGTTGCCGAACGTTTTTCGTCGGCTGATTTCTTCCATGGTCCGCTGGCAATCGTCGAGCGTCGCTTCCCGGTTATCCTGTTCGCCCCGACCGGCGTCACGAAGTCAAGCAGCATCGATCTGCTCGGCCGGCTCACCGAATTGAATGCCGACAACCTTGCGATCACCAACGACGCCGAAGTTGCGAAGCTCGCGACGAACAGCATCAGCCTTCCCGAGGAGATCGACGAGTTTCTCTCGCCGATACCTTTCATAGTTCCCGCACAGCTCTTCGCAGCTCATCTTTCGGAAGCAAAGGGACTCGATCCGGACGAGCCGCGTTCGCTAAAGAAGATCACGAAGACTCTCTGATACATGAAAGCGCAACCGAGACTCGAATCGATCGTTTTTGCGCTGCTGCTCGTTGTCATCTTCTCGCTCGCCCTGATGAGGCCCGCCCTCGATACGGGTGTTATCGGCCTGACGGGCACCGATCTCGTCTTCCCGCTTTTGTTCGGTTTCTGGCTCGTACTTTTGATAGTGCGCCGCGAGGGCATCATGTGGAGCCCGCAGTACCTCGGCTTCGCGGCATTTCTCGTACTGCTCGTTCCATCGATCGTTGCCTCATCTGATCAATACCTTAGCCTCACGCGTCTCGCGGGAGAGGTGTACCTGGTTCTACTTGCAGTCATCACCTCACAGGTAGTGAACGATGTCCGGCGATTCAGATTGGTATTGATTGTGTGGCTCGCCGGATCGCTGCTGCCGATCAGCCTCGCACTCGCCGGGATCGTGCTGTATTACCTTGCACCCGGAAACGCGCTCCTCGAATTAATAACGTATCACTACGGTGCCGCGCCGGCGGGTTACTTTCCTCGCATCAACTCGACATTCGTATCGCCGAGCATGTTTTGCAATTACCTGACCGTCACCCTGGCGATTGCAGTGATCGCCGGACGTTTAGGTTGGATCTCACGTCGTCGTACCGTTTTGATGATCGTAGCGATCACTCTGGCCGCGATATTCACGGTATCGATGGCCTTGGGCGGATTCTTTCTAGCGAGCGGGCTTCTGTTCTTGTGGATGGGTGGCCGGACGAAGTGGTGGGCCGTTCCCTGTATCGGCTTGGCTCTGGCGTTTCTTGTGATCGCGCCGATCGACATCACCGGGAATAATTGGGGAGCTTCTTCGCGAATGCTCGTGTGGTCCGACGCCTTTAAGATTTTCGCTGAATCACCGATCGCAGGACGGGGCCTGGGACTCCCGGTCGCGGATGTTACCTACCGGAACTCGGACGGATCCATGAGCTTGCTCGCCGACGCTCACAATACCTATCTGAGTGTTCTGGCACAATCCGGACTTGTCGGATTTCTCGGATTCATTGTCATGATCTCGATGCTGTTGAAAAGCGCCTCGCTGCGATTGAAAGGCGAAGGCGAGTACGGTGTGATGTCGAATGCATTCACGCTCGCATTCATAGCCGCGTTTCTGTTCAATGGCTTTACCGGATCGTTCGAGGACGCACGACACCTGTGGGTCCTGATGGGTTTGATGATCGCTGCTGGAAAGCTAAGACCAGCAGCCGCCTAGACGATATGCTGCATCGCCCTAAGCAGGGCTTCGCGCATCTCACCGGCACTCTTCCAACGGTGGTCCACCTGTTTTGCGAGCGCCATCTCGAATACTGCCGCGATACGGTTGGGTACGTCCGGAACGCGATTGGAGATCGGGATGAGAGGCTTTTCGAAAATAGCTTTGACCGTCTCGGAGATTCCGGCCTTTGGGCTGATGTCGAGCGGATGCGTTCCGGTGAGCAGGCTGTATGCCGTCATCCCTACCGCGTAGATGTCTGAAGGCGGCCTGACTTCCTTGGAGCGAGCATCGACGCCCGCGCTGTCCTCGTGCTGCTCGGGGGGCATGTAAGCGATCGTTCCCGCCACATCGCCGACCATCGTAACGCCGCTCATTCCCGTCTGCTTGTAGCTCTTCGACAGTCCGAAGTCCGTAAGCTTCGCGATGTAGTTCGGATAGTTGCCGTCGACCAGAATGTTCTGTTCCTTGATATCGCGATGCACGAAGCCTTTTTGATGCGCGAAGTCGAGCGCCGAAAGCGTCTGCTCGATTATCCTCACCACCTCTTTGAAGTTCAGCTTACCGCCACGGTGCTTCGCCAATTTCGAAGCGTCCATCCCGGTTACATACTCGGTGACGAGATAGACGATACCGTTGTGTGTTCCATGCTCGATGTAACTAACGATATTCGGATGCTGCAGCGACGAGGCGACCTCGATCTCGCGAATAAACCGCTTTAGCGACTGCTCGCTCACAGCGACTTCGGGCAGCAGGGTCTTGATCGCAACAGCGCGCCCGTCTTTCACGGAACGCGCAAGCATAACGCTCCCCATTCCACCTTGTCCGAGCACGCGCAGCATTTGGTAATTCGGTATCGGCTGGGGATTCTTTTTCAGCTTCTCGCGGCATTCGTCGCACACATACGAGAATTTCG
>CAMLKY010000449.1 GCA_946480545.1 uncultured Acidobacteriota bacterium | reverse complement strand
AAGACGTGGAAGAAGATGGGCGCCGAGAATCTCAATGCGGTCGCCGCTCGAGGCAAGAACGTCGTGTGGGCAGTAGGACCGAAAGGTGTCGTCGCGAAACTGAAGTGACTCTTCTTTGCGTCTTTGCGACTTTGCGGGAGGACAGTTCCGGATAGTATCGTGCGAAGGTTTTTTCGCAAAGCCGCAAAGACGCAAAGAGGAGAAGCAGGAACTATTGCTTTTTCTGCCCAAGCGAAAACCAATTCCCCGAATCGTCCTTGAACAGCGCATTCCAGCCCCAAAATTCTTCGGTTGGCGGTTTCGAAAATTCGACTCCTTTGGCTTTTAGTTCTTCGTATGTGGCGCGGACGTCGGCACATTCGAATGCTCCGAAGCCGAAAGTCCCGTTTTTCACAAGCTCGCGCATCGTCGTTGCGGATTCTTCATTGAACATCATGCCCGCCCCGATCTGCATAAGCGTGAGCTCGAGATCCGGCTGCTCGGGCGGATTCACCGTTAGCCAGCGCTTGCCCGGCCCCATCTCGGCGTCGGTGTTCACGGTAAAACCCAGCTTGTTCACGTAAAAATCGTAGGCGCTATCCTGGTCCAGGACGAAGATACTGACGTGGTTCATTTTCGTGATCATAGGGCTCCATTATTCGGTCGGCGAGATCGCGAGGTCAACAGTTTCGACTTCTCGAAAATTGCGGTTTTGCCACAGCGCACAGAGAGTCAAAATCTCTCTGTGTGCTCTGTGGCGAGTTTCTCCGCGAAACACGACGGGATGTGATTTAGGGGCGCGGTAGCGACGGACTCGCGAAAGCGCTCACGGGCGAGTTGATACTGTCTCGGCGTTAGACCGGTCCGTCGTTTGAACAATCCTGTGAACGAGCTGATGCTGTCGAATCCGACCTTGAAACACGCGAAGGCGACGGGCCGACCTTCGTCGAGGTATTCCTTGGCTTTCTCGACCCGAACGTGGGTTAGATATTGATGCGGAGTCCGACCGTAGATCGACTTGAACAATCGAACAAAGTGGTATTTCGAGAAGCATGCCTCGTCCGAGATCTTTGTCAGATCGATCGCCGAAGCAAAGTTCTCGTCGATGAAGAGCTTCGCACGCACGGCCCGGAGATATAGGTATTGTTGCGGATACTGATCCATGTGTCCCGGGCAATCTTACCGAACGTTATCGCCGGAACCAAGTTGATTTTCCGAGGGATTTGATTAGTCTATTCGATAAACCAATGCTTGCGTTCGCAGCGCGGCACCCGCTCTGAGCGGGCCCCGGTTGCGACACGCGGATAGTGATTTAACACTGAGATCGATGCACGGCTTCACAAGCGTTCCATTCAAAACCGAAAGCGCGCACGGGCTATCGCAGGTCAACGGCGTGGCCAAGTTTTCCAGCGCCGGCATCGTCCTCGAATTTGAGTCGAAGCTGTTCGGTATCATTGGCGGCGGCGTTAAGGAAGTGCGGCTGCCGAAGGACGATATCCTCGATGTGAAATTCCGCAAAGGAATCTTCAAACGCAGCGCGAAGATCGAGATCAGAACAAAGACCTTCAGCAAGCTTGCTGAGCTTCCGAATAGCGACGGGAAGCTGACACTCAAGCTCGTCCGCGACGACTTTGATCGCGGCCAGGCCGCAGTGGAACAACTGCAAAAAGATCTGGCCGAACACGCTGAAACACTTCCGCCGCCCCGGACCCCGGTGAGCGACCTGTTCGTGGAAGAAACCGAAGACGAGACAGTGCAATTACAAAAGGAGAAATGATCTATGCCGAAATACGTTATCGAGCGGGATATACCCGGAGCCGGAAACATGTCACCCGAGGCTCTGAGCGGAGCGTCTGCGAAGTCGTGTGCAGTGCTCGACGGGCTTGGAAATGAAATTCAATGGATCCATAGCTACGTGACGGGTGACAAGATCTACTGTGTCTACACCGCGCCGAGCGAAGACCTGATCAAACAGCACGCTGAAGAGAGCGGATTTCCCGCGAATCGTATCTCGGAAGTGAAGGCGATGATCGACCCCACGCGGGCCGGTTGATATTTCGGTCTCTCTCGTGAAATCCCGAAGCCCATTGGGGTCCCTGATCAGCTCGCACAGGACGGCGCCGGCATTCCTGCAGCGCGCGGCGATTGTCGCGGGCCTCTCGTTTCTTTTCTTTCTCGCAACGCTGCTGATGTTCTACATGCAGCAGCGGCTGATGTACTTCATTCTGTCATCGGCATTTCTTGTCGTTTACATCTTCACCATGATCGGCTGGGTGCTGCAGAAGCGGAATGTAGTGTCGATCCACGAGCACGGGATCGTGTATCGGAAGTTCGCCTCGAGATGGGACGAGATTCGGTCGGTTAAAGCCGACGCCGATGCCGGGATCACGATAACCAAATCGTCCGGCGAGTCTGTAAATATCCCCAAATCGGTCTCCGACATTGGCCGCGTGGCTCTATTGATCCGAAACAATCTGTCCGGGGGTTAGGTTTGTCCTCTACTCGGCGCCTCTAGCGCTTTGCGAGAACACAGGGTCGATGTCTTCGGAAGGTGTCTCGCAAAGCGGCTAAGCCGTCAGGCTGCTTGCCTCGAGTTCACCTCTAAGCCCGTCAACCACCCTTCTGTTTTTTTCCAAATGAATCGGTTATCCTAATTCTTCGCATTTTGGCTGTTTTGGAGACCTTATGAGCGTTGAAGTCGTAATGCCCCAGATGGGCGAATCGATAACTGAGGGAACGGTATCGAAATGGTTGAAGTCGGTCGGCGACAAGATCGAAAAGGACGAAGCGATCCTGGAAATATCGACGGATAAGGTCGATGCCGAAGTTCCAAGTCCGACGGCCGGAACCTTGCTCGAGATACGCCATCAGGAAGGCGAAACGGTAGAGGTCGGAACCGCGCTCGCGATCATCGGGGCCGAAGGCGAAGCAGTCCCAAGTCCCAGGTCCCAGGAGTCCCAAGAATCTCCGCAGTCACAGACCGCGGCCGTCGGATCGGCAACAGGTGGCGAGGCTCCCGCTGCCGCCCCTGAAGTCACGGCGACGCCACAGACGAACGAACAGCCAACAACGAACAACGATCAAGCAACCGAGATCGT
>CAMLKY010000448.1 GCA_946480545.1 uncultured Acidobacteriota bacterium | reverse complement strand
AGCTGGACAACAGCAGCGGGCGTGATCAGATTATGCCGGGACAAGCCGCTTCCGTCGTGCTGGATGATACCGTCGGGTGCAACACCGATCTCCGTCAGAAATCTCTTCACCGCCGAGATGCCGAGATCATCGCTCTCGGCCAGGCTGGTGTTCGCAACGCCGCCGCCAGGAACCGTTGCGGCCGTCCGTGCCTGCTCACCAAGCGTCCAGAGCAACGTCTCGGTGTACATGTTCTGGCTCGGCTTCATTGTCTTTGCGGCGATCAGGCTAAGCGGTGGCGATTCCAGCTTTGCGATCTCGATGGACGGATCGAGTCCACCAGCAGGTCGCTTGTTGATCACCCGCACCTGGCCAGACATCGTGATCCCTTTCAAAGCCAGGCGTTCACGCAGTAGCGCCGCAAATAACTCGGCCGGGTGCGAAACCGTGACCGATCCGTTGAACCCCGAGTTTCCCGACGGCAGCGAGCCCGTGATCTCGAGAATGTTCCGGTCGAGCTTTTTCTCGATCCTCAAAGTCCGCAAGGTGCCCGCGGCTGCGGTCGTGCACGTGTTGAATATCTTTACGACCGGATTGTACGGAGCCATCCTAACGTTGCACGATTGGCCGACGACCCCTGGAGTCACACTCAGATCGATCGCGTTGTCGTTTATCGGCAGCGCGGAGATCTCGGCACCGTAATACCACTGCAGATCGTCCCACTCCCAGGAGGCCGGTATCGGGCTCCCGACAAAGTACGTTTCGTCGGCGATGAGGTCTCCCTCAATGCGTTTGACGCCTGCCGCGGCGATCTTATCGACAAGCCGATCGATGCCCTTGTAGTAAACCTTGTTCGGGTCGACTCGGCCCGTAGCCGGATCCTTGTCTGAATCGTCGACCGGGAAGAAGGCAGTCG
The DNA here is from genome assembly GCA_946480545.1 of uncultured Acidobacteriota bacterium. Next base: position 2,203 of record CAMLKY010000448.1, on the reverse strand, counting down.
AGATCGACACATCGCCACGGCCATAGATCCTCAATCCGCGAACGACGCCGTTTGAGTCGGGCATCGCCGGCGCATACACGCTCGTAACGAACTTATAATCGGGCGTCAGCTTCTCCAATGCCGCCGCGACGGTAAAGTTCTTCATGTTCGAGGCCGGCATGAAATACTTCTCGGCATTCTCTTCGAAGACCACTTTTCCGGTAGCGAGTGAGACGATCTTCACGCCGACCTGACCACGCCGTAGCTCAGGCGAAAGCAATCGCGAGCGGATCTTTGCCTGCAAGTCGAACAGAGTCTGACCCGGTTTTACCGCAACCGGCGTCGGTGCAGGCGTCGCGGTCGGCGTCGTCACCTGCGCTGCCGCGATCCCCGAGAGAGCGAGACTGATAAATAATGCCGTGAGATTTCTCTTCATTGCCCAAGATTCTACCCAAAATATCAGATGAGCGGAAAGGTGCCCGTGATGTCCCATCGGGGTGGACAATTAACTCTCGCGTAGGTCGGACATTTTTTGAAAGGCGGAGTAGGTCCGGACATTTTTGAGATGCGGAGTGGTGGGACATTCTTTCCCAACGCGCGTTAGACGGATCTGGACGCATTTGAAACCCGCATTTGGTCTGCTTTTCTTGGTGTGCTCTCGCGTGAGTTCGAGGTTCCAGTGCATTCCGGCCCCGCTGGAACCACGAACTCACACGAAAAGACACGAACTAAAACTGAAGATTCCCCCGATCGCCTTCAAAAAATTGCTGGTCGGTAAGAAGCATCACTTTTGCCGCGGTCTTCAAGGTGATAAACTCGTTGAGTTTTTACTCCCGCACCGGTAAGTAATTTCTCGGCTTTCCAGACGCTTCGTTCGTCCTAACGCCAGCTATATTTCAAAATGCGACGTCTCAAACTGGCAGTCCTGATCTGCTTCAGCATTCTTACAGCCATCGGTTTCGTCTACCGACCCGCATTCGTTGTCAGCAGCGGCCCGGTCGGTGCACAGCTTGCTTCTCCAACTGGACTGACGGCGTCCGATGGCGACTATGCAACGAAGATCGGATTGCACTGGCAGCCCGTCCGCGGAGCCACCGCCTATCGGATACTGCGCAACTCTACAAACGATCCGGCCACCGCTGTAAGCGTCAACACCACCGCAGCTAATTATTTCTTCGACATCTCGGCCACGCCGGGACAGACATTCTTCTACTGGGTACGTGCCGAAAACTCTCAGACGAATAGCACGTTGAGCAACGTCGCACAGGGACGTCGGGCGATCGGCGATGAAAACCCCGGACCGCCGTTTCCGCCGCAGCGTCCGCCTCTGACACCGGCGGGCAATCCCGTCACGGCTGCGAAGGCTTATCTCGGAAAGGCGCTGTTTTGGGATGAACAACTGTCGTCGACAAAGACCGTTTCATGCGGCACCTGCCACCGCCCGGCAAAAGGTGGGGCGGACCCGCGCACCGGACCGGCATTCCGCAACCCGGGTCTGGACGGAACTTTTGGAACACTCGACGACATCTTCGGATCACCCGGCGTGCCGGTAAATCTTCAGGACGGAAGCTACACGGGATCGGCTGCTTACGGAATGGGTTTACAGGTCACGAACCGCAAGGCGCCCTCGTACCTCAACGCGGGTTACTCGGATCTCGGCCTCTTCTGGGATGGGCGAGCCGCCGACGCGTTTCGCGATCCGGTGACGAACACGATTCTTCTCAACAGCGGTGCTTCGCTCGAGAGTCAGTCTATCGGCCCACCGCTGTCATCCGTCGAGATGGCCCATAACGGCCGCGATTGGGGCAACGTCGTCGCACGCGTTTCGACATCGAAGCCACTGGCTCTCGCCTCGCAAATTCCGGCGGGACTGAACGGCTGGATCGATGGCCGCACTTACCCGGAACTTTTCGAAGAGGCGTTCGGCTCGCCCGAGATCACGCCCGCTCGGATCGCCCTCGCCATCGGAACTCACGAGCGGACACTATTCAGCGATCGCACGCCGCTCGACCGGTACTCGGCCGGCATTGGTGAGCTTACAGTCCAGGAGGAAGACGGGCGTGATGTGTTCCTCGCCGCAAACTGCAACTTCTGTCACGGCGGAGCGCTGTTGAGCGACCAGGCGTTCCACTATGTCGGTGTTCGGCCGCATGCCGACGATCTGGGCCGCGGGGCGATCACAAATGAAGTTGGCGACAACGGAAAATTCAAGACGCCGAGTTTG
>CAMLKY010000447.1 GCA_946480545.1 uncultured Acidobacteriota bacterium | reverse complement strand
AAGGACAAGCCGAATTTCCGACTTGTCCTTTGCTTGCCTCTAATTAAGACCTCGGCGGTTAGTGTGCAGCACCTTGCACCGGAATATCGCCGTTCTGGCCGAATCCCGATGCAAAGAAGGATGCGAACCCATCACTGCTTCGTGCGATAAAGTAAGTCCCGTTCGCGGGCCGCCAGACTGCGATGTCGGTCTTACCGTCCTTGTCGTAATCGCCTGCGACGGGTTTATCGCCGTTCGTGCCAAACACGGTCGAGAACGAACTTCCGTTGGAGCTTCTCTGGATCCACCACGATCCGTCCGATGGTCTGAAGATGGCTCGGTCGGCGAGCTTGTCTCCATCGAAATCACCATCGACCGGAATATCTCCGTTCTGGCCCCACTGGTTTATGCTGACGGTGTTACTTCCACTGTTGAAGTTGAACCACACGCCGTCAGCCGGGCGGAAGATATTCAGATCAGTAAAGCCGTCACCGTCGAAGTCACCCGTGTGATACTCGCTCGAACGCGGCTCGCCGTAGATGAAGTCATCCATCGCAACGATATCGACGCCGTTGGCTCCATCGTTATTCGTCGACGACAGCGCGGCGTTACCGGCTTCGATGACGACGCGCGCAATGCGCTCGCCGGCATTGAACGAGATTCCCACGAACGAAAGTCCGCCATCCGCAACCGGCGCTGACGCTGCCGACAACTGGGTACCATCCGGACCGTAGACTCGGATCAGCGAACGGTTGCCACCCGTTGCCGAGTCGACATCCGCAAATACCACGCCGAATCCGCTTACCGTCGCCGGGATCTTCGTTCCCGGAATAAGAAATGAGACCTCCATCAGGTGAGTGTTACGTGCAATGAACAGCCGTTGAGCGCTGAATGTCTGCAGAAAGTCATCGTAGGCCGCGTTTATATTCGAGAAACGGACTCCGATACCTGATGCGGCAGTGGCACTGCATGCAAAATGGTTCAGGGCCGAGCCGGTCGCATCTTCGATCGCGTTAAAGATGATTCCGCGAGGGCTGTTCACATTGAAAAAGTTCGCCGGGAAATTGTTCGGCTCAGAAACGCTATCCGGCACGCCGTCCCAGTTGAGTTCTCTTCGCCCTGATGTGAATGAGCCTCCTACACCATTATTGGCACCGCCAAGATCAGCTCGAAACGTATCAACCAGGGCTTGCAGCGCCGCAGCATTCGCCCCCGAGCCCTGTCTAACAACAGGGGCCGCCACGGTCGAAATCACCGAGACCATCAATACCGAAAGGACCAGTACAAAATTAATACCGATTTTCTTCATTACAATTCTCCTAAAAGTTTTACGCTTCCTTTTTTTATTCTCTTGCTCATGGCCGACAGCAGGTCCGCCAAACAGATATGTATCTCCCCCTCGTTCCCAATGATCACGTGGCATGAATTAACGCGAACGAAATCCAGGACCCTTTCCGGTTCCAGCTCGAAGAGAGCGGCAGCCCTGGCGATAGCAATAAAGTCACTCGACTTACCACAACCTCTGCATAGCCTCAGCCGGGTACTCGCTCGCTTACGAACGGTCTTTATATGTTCGATCTCAACGACTACTTCTCTTTCCGGGCATGTCTGCATACCGTTGTCGAAATTCGGGACGACCCGTATCTCTTTCCGCGTCGAACGATTTCGGGATAGAATCGGAACCGTTCACGCATATGGTTTTACCAATACCGATGCCGCGGTTTCTTTAGGATTTTGTGAAGGATTTCTGAAGAAATTCTGAGAGGCTTAATGGAGCTTGAACCCCCCAAAATATATAGCTTTTCACGCTTCCGACTCGATGCGGCCGAGCGTCTTCTTTTTGATGGCGAACGGCCCGTACAGCTCCCGCCAAAGGCGTTCGATACGCTGCTTCTGCTTATCGAGAATCACGGCCGGGTGATCAGCAAAGAGAAGATGCTCGCGGAGATCTGGGAGGGAAGCTTCGTCGAGGAAAATAACCTCGCACAGAATATTTCGCTGCTTCGCAAGGTCCTCGGAGAAAGTAAGTTTATCGAGACCGTACCCAAATTCGGATACAGGTTCGCCGCGCAGGTATCTGCCGTGGATGATGGGAACGTCGAGATAACCGAGCGGACTCGCGCACGAATCTATGTGGACGGCGTAGACGGCTCGCGTGCTCTGGATGGTTCGTCTTCCGCGAGCGCCCTGCCGGCGATCGTACCTGAAACTCATTACGTGCAGAGCGGTGACGTTAACATCGCGTATCAGGTACTTGGTGACGGCGACATCGATATTGTTTTCGTGATGGGATGGGTCTCGCATCTCGAATATTTCTGGAAACATCATCTGTTCGCCTCGTTCCTTGAGAAGCTTGCGTCATTCTCGCGCCTCATATTGTTCGACAAACGCGGCACGGGTCTCTCGGACCGGGTGCCGCTCAATGAGCTTCCGACACTCGAGCAGCGAATCGAGGATGTCCGGGCAGTAATGGACGCAGTAGGTTCGCGGCGTGCTGTTTTGGTCGGAGTTTCAGAAGGTGGACCCATGTCGGCGTTGTTCGCTGCGACAGATCCTGAGAGAACCGCGGCCCTGATCATGATCGGAACCTATGCGAAGCGGATCCGTGATGACGATTACCCGTGGGCGCCGACCGAAGAACAGCGTGAAGCGTTCTTCGAGCTGATGCAGAGAGAATGGGGCGGGCCCGTCGGGATCGAAGAGCGAGCTCCATCGATGAAAAACGATCCGGAATTTCGTGACTGGTGGGCAACGTATCTCCGAATGGGAGCAAGCCCGGGTGCTGCGGTCGCGCTCACAAAAATGAATGCCGAAATAGACGTTCGGGATGTGCTTTCGTCGATCCGCGTTCCGACGCTCGTCATTCATCGCGCGGGCGATATGTGCCTCAAGGTGGACGAAGGGCGCTATGTCGCGTCGAAGATACCGGGCAGCAAGTACGTCGAGCTTGATGGGATCGACCATCTGCCGTTCGTCGGCGATCAGAATGAGATCCTGGATGAGATCGAGCGGTTCGTCACGACCGTGCGTTATGCCGACGAATACGATCGAGTGCTGGCGACGGTGATGAATGTCCGCATCGCAGATCTCGAGGCCGAGGCCCGCAAGCGAAACAAGGAAGACTGGAGTGA
>CAMLKY010000446.1 GCA_946480545.1 uncultured Acidobacteriota bacterium | reverse complement strand
AATTCGAAATGCAGATGACACTTGTACCGGCCAACCGTGCCGATCTGTTCTCGACGGTGTACAGGCCCGAAGCCCGCGCGATGGATTCGAGATGCCGGCAGACCGTTGCACTTTGGTTCCGTCGCAGGCGGTGTGCTTGATCATCACTTACAAGTGACAGGAAGGTGAGAAACATGAACAAGATCGCGAATCGGACGAGCGTCAAGGCCAAAAGAAGCAAAATTGAAACGGCTGGATTATAATCGCGACTGACCGTTAATAATAAACCGCCGATGACTACACGAATCGACTGGATGCGCGGATGTGCGACCGCACTTGTTACTCCCTTCCATAAAGACGGATCGATCGACGACGATCGTTTCCGATCCCTCGTCGACCGACAGATCAAGGGAGGCGTGAATCTTCTTGTCCCGTGCGGCACCACCGGCGAGAGCGTCACCATGTCCGAGGCCGAACGGCTTCACGTGATCCGGATGACCGTCGAGACGGCGAAAGGGACGAAAGCAAAGGTCATCGCGGGAACGGGCAGCAACAACACGGCGGCGACGATCGACTTTACACGCAGGGCACGCGAGGCTGGCGCCGACGCAGCCCTGGTTGTCGCACCCTACTACAACAAGCCCACACAGGCCGGACTCTTCGCACATTTCTCGGAGATCGCCCGCTCCGTACGCGGTTTTCCGATCATGCTTTACAACGTTCCTGGCCGCACATCCTCGAACATCTCGGCAGATACAACGCTGAAGCTCGCTGAAAAGTACGAGAACATCGTCGCGACAAAAGAGGCTTCGGGAAATTTTTCGCAGGTAATGGAGATCATGAGCGGACGGCCGCGGAATTTCCGTGTTTTCTCCGGCGACGATGCGACCGCCCTTCCGTTTATCGCGCTCGGGGGCGACGGTCTCGTATCTGTATGTGCGAATGAGATCCCTAAGGAGACCTCCCGAATGGTCACGAAGGCTCTGGACGGAGCGCACACTGCGTCGCGGAAGATCCACTATCAGATACTGCCGCTGATGGAAGCAAACTTTATCGAATCGTCACCCGCTCCGTGCAAGTTCGTTATGAAGGAGATGGGCCTGCTGGAAGAAAATCTGCGGTTGCCGCTCGTCCCGGTAACAAAAGAAACACAGGCGAAGCTGCGCTCGGTTATGAAGGGGCTAGGCCTTTGAAGGAAAGTCAGCTGTTGGCTGTTGGCTATTAGCTATTGGCCAACAGCCAACAGCTAGATATCAACCATGAAGTCAGGGTTCATAACTCGAATATGGCACGGCCGTACGAGGGCCGATCATGCCGACGAATATCTGGAGTTTGTGATCGACACCGGCGTTGCCGACTATAAGAGCATTGAAGGGAATCTAAGCGTCGAGATCTGGAGAAAGATCGAGGGCGACATTTGCCACTTCTGGACGGTGACGAAGTGGGACAGTTACGAAAGCATCAGGAAGTTCGCCGGCGAGGACGCTGAAAAAGCAAAGTACTACGAAGAAGATTCGCGGTACCTGCTCGAATTCGAGCCGACGGTCGAGCACTACGAGACATTTCAATTCTAACCATGAGCCTGCGTGAAAAGATCGAGGGACTGTTCGGTCAGACAGAGTTTTCGTCTGAAGACCGGGGGGTCTATGAAGAATTCAAGGGAGCCCTTCGCCGGGGCGAGATCCGATCGGCCGAGAAGGACGCGGATGGCGTCTGGCGTGCGAATACGTGGGTAAAGCAGGGAATCCTGCTCGGGTTTCGGATGGGTCGCATGATCGAGATGTCAAAGCCGACCGAGACGCTGCAGTTCTTCGATAAAGACACATTTCCGTTGCGGCCGATGTCGCTTGACGATAATGTTCGGATCGTGATGGGCGGCTCTGCTATCCGGGATGGCTGCTACGTTGCTCCGGGCGTCGTCGTAGTGCCGCCGGCGTACATCAATGTCGGGGCCTACGTCGACGAAGGCACGATGGTCGATTCGCACGCGCTGGTAGGATCATGTGCCCAGATCGGAAAGCGCGTGCATCTATCCGCTGCGGCGCAGATCGGCGGCGTGCTCGAGCCGGTCAACGCTTCGCCGGTGGTTATCGAGGACGATGTGCTTGTGGGCGGCAACACCGGTGTGTACGAGGGGACCGTCGTACGCGAGCGAGCAGTGCTGGCGAGCGGTGTCATACTCACACGAGCAACCCCGGTATTCGATCTCCCGAATTCGCGAATTATAAAGTCAGACGGCGAACGACCCTTGGAAATCCCGGCCGGTGCCGTCGTCGTTCAGGGGTCGCGCGAGATCACATCGGGTTTCGGAAAGGAGAACGGCCTCTCGATCTACTGCCCTATAATCGTCAAATACCGCGACGAAAAAACAGACGCCTCGACAAAGCTTGAAGATTATTTGAGATAATGCCGTATGGCCCGGCCGATCGAGGTGATCATCAATTCAGGCTCAGGCAGCGTGCTCGGTGACGAAACGTCGAAGAGTTTGCGCGATCGATTCATAGCTCACGGCATCCCTGCAAATGTTCATCTGGTAAGTGGCGGTCATGAGATAGTTCTTGCCGCAAGACACGCGGCTCGAGACGCGGACACTGTTGTGGCCGGAGGTGGCGACGGGACGATCAGCACGGTGGCGGCCGAGGTCGCCCGCGCGGGAAAAACCCTCGGTGTTCTGCCGCTTGGAACACTAAACAATTTTTCAAAAGACCTTGGAATTCCCCAAACCCTGGGTGGCGCAGTCGCCACGATCGCGACGGGTGAGACAAAGACGATCGATCTGGCCGAGGTAAACGGCCGGTTTTTCATTAACAATTCGAGTATCGGTCTTTATCCTAAGCTCGTTCTTCATCGCGAGGAACAGCAGAGACTAGGTCGTGGGAAATGGCATGCGGCGTTCTGGGCGGCGCTCCAGATGTTCCGGCTGTCGCCGTTCCTCAAAGTGCGCATCGAGCTTAATGGGAAGAGCTTTCTAAGAAAGACTCCGTTCGTATTCGTCGGCAACAATGAGTACGACATGGACCTGTACAACATCGGGCGAAGACACGCTCTGGACGAAGGCGAGCTTAGTGTGTACTTTCTCCACCGCGGCGGCCGATTGGGTGTCACGCTGCTGCTGTGGCACACGCTGTTTGGG
>CAMLKY010000445.1 GCA_946480545.1 uncultured Acidobacteriota bacterium | reverse complement strand
CGTCTGTGCCATGTACACGCGATATCCCGCGTCGGACATCAACTTCGCTACTTCATCTCGTTTCTCACCAAGACACAAAAGGACGCGCCGCGGGCGTTCGACCTCGTCATCATCTTTGTCGAGCGCGGTCTTTCCGGTCTGTAGCGCCGAGAGCAGTGATCGGAGGGCGCTGTTTATTTCGAATTCAGACTGACGCTCGGCAAACTCCTGGGCACCCTGCTCGGTGGCCGGTGCGGGTTTGTTCGCAGCTAACTGCTGCGCGGTCGGGGACCCCATGCCTTTTGCGTCCTTGTTGGCACGCAGCATGTTCTGGCACCGCGGGCAGCGGACCGTGAAATTCCCGCTCGGGATCTTGGATTCGTCCAATTGCAGAGAAACCGAGCAGTTGTCGCAGCGAATAATCATGATTTTAGCGGTGAGTTTTGAATGGTGAAATGTGAATTAGGATTTGTTAGGCGAACGGTCGTTCATCATTCACCGTTCAGAATTCACCATTGGGTTCTACTCCATCAGATCTAATACCGAATTGGTGCTGGCGGGCGCCGGGGGCGGAGGCGCGATCGGCTCGACGGCCGGCCGTGACTTGTTTACGAAATCTTCTGTCGATGACAGTCCTTTCAGTTGCAGGAGAAGATTGTTCTGGTTCGTTGCATACGAGAGTCCGTCTTCGAGCGTGATGATCTTATTCTCGATCATGTTACGGATCACCGAATCAAAATCCTGCATACCGTCGATCTCGCCGTCGCGGATAGCGTCGAGCAGCGTCTTACCCTCGCTTTCGCCTTTCTCGATATATTCACGAGTACGCGGGTTAGAGCGGAGGATCTCGACTGCGGCGATCCGGCCTTTTCCATCGGCCCGTGGGATAAGGCGTTGCGAAACGATGTAGCGGAACGTCTGAGCAAGCCTTGTGCGGATGATCCGCTCTTCGTTCTTCGGGTAGAGACCAATGATACGGTCGATCGTTTTCGAAGCGTCGATCGTGTGCAGCGTCGACAGGACTAAGTGGCCCGTTTCGGCCGCCTCAAGGGCGATCTCGGCCGTCTCGAGGTCACGCATCTCACCGACGAGAATGACTTTTGGTGCCTGCCGGAGTGCGGCACGCAGCGCCGATGCGAAATCTTTTGTATCCGCGCCGACCTCGCGCTGGTTGATCGTGCACTTCTTGTGATTGTGCAGAAACTCGATCGGGTCCTCGATGGTGACGATGTGGTAAGCCTTCGTCTCGTTGATCTTGTCGATGATCGCGGCGAGGGTCGAGCTCTTACCCGAGCCTGTCGGTCCGGTAAGAAGCACAACGCCGTTCCGGATGTCAGCGATCTGCTTTAACTGTGTCGGGAGAGCGAGGTCTTCGAAGCTCGGGATCTCGGTCGGGATGACGCGCATCACGATCGAGTACGAGTTGCGCTGCTGAAATATGTTTACGCGAAAGCGGCACTTGCCGGGGAGCGCGTAGCTGAGATCGGCAGTGCGGTTCTTTGCGAGCTGCACCGCTGCTTCAGCGTTATCTCGAAGGATCGCCATCGCGATCATTTCCGTCTGATAGGCTGTGAGTTTCCCAAGACCGAGGGGTGTCGACGGATAGAGGCTTCCGCTGATCTCGACCTGCGGCTTTTGGCCGCACGAGAAGTTCAGATCGCTGACGTTGTCTGAAACAGACAGCATCTGCTCAATAATGGGCGCTACATCAAGCAAACTCATTTAGCTGGATTTCTCCTGGAAATTTGTGAAAGACGGAAAGGAAAGACTTTTGAGGATGTGCCTGGGTGGCAGCCGTTTCTCCACGAGCAATATTACGCGCCCGATCTGGATAATGCAACAGATTTTTTGTGGATTGCCAACATTGTTAACAGTTAAGGGGACGATCCGAGAAACTCCGCCATTCGGCGTGAAATATTGCCACGTTCGCCAACAATATCGCTGATTACCGCAGCCGAATCAGCACCTGCCGACAGAACGTCAGAAACGTTTTCGAGCCGGATCCCACCAATGGCGACAAGTGGAATATGGCCGATCGCCTGTCGAACATTTCGAATCCCTTCAACTCCGACAACCGGGTCCGGATCAGACTTCGTTCGGGTATCAAAGACCGGCCCGATAGCAATGTAGTCGATTGGAAATGACATCGCAGAGAGCGCCTGCTCCATTGAATGTGTTGAGAAACCGATTATCGCCGCGGGCCCAAGGATCTTCCTCGCTTCCTCGGGGTGGAGATCGTCCTGGCCGAGATGAACGCCATCGGCGCCAGTCACAAGTGCGATGTCGACGCGGTCGTTGATTATGATCTTCGCACCACGCTCGTGACCAATCTGCACGGCTGCCGCTGCCGATCGAAAGAAGTCTCCGGATGGAGCGCCCTTCTCACGCACCTGAATAAATGTTGCTCCTCCATCGAGCAGTAAGCGGACCTGCTCTTCATGCGGAAGGCCCGACAATTCCGCATTCGTGATCGGATAGATTTTTGGAAGGGCTATTCGCAACGGAGTTTCGATCAAGCCAGTGACTTGACCATCAGAAAGCAGTCCTCGCCGTTGTTGTAATACTTCGCCAGTCGCTGGACGACCGTATAACCAGCTCGACGATAAAGACTCTGCGCCGAAGTGTTGCTGACACGTACCTCGAGGACGACGGTCAATACATTTCTTTTTCGAAGCGAAGTTTCCACGTGCGACAAGAGACGTGATGCGAGCTGGCGCCGCCGATGCTCGGGCGCGACGCCGATGGTCGTCAGGTGAGCCGACCCGTCCTCATTAACAAGCACAAAAACGAAGCCGACCATCTCGCCTGTCGAGGTTGCGATGCGATAGCTCAGGTTTCGAGGCTCACCGAGCAGATAATTGAACGTGTGTTTTGTATAGTTCTCGCCGTTTCGGAAACAGCGTACATTGAGCCGCAGGACCTCATTGAGATTCTTGTCCGTCAACGGATGGATCGAGTAGGTCGTCTCCGGCGCAGGAACGATCTCCTCCGCCTCATCAAGCTCAAAGGGGACAAAGAAATTTCTGATCGTCTGGAGCAGCGCCATGTAAGAGTCATTCGATGAACATGCAGTCGCCGTAGCTGTAAAACCGGTAGCTCTCGACGACTGCATGTCGGTATGCATCCATTATAAGTTTGTGTCCG
>CAMLKY010000444.1 GCA_946480545.1 uncultured Acidobacteriota bacterium | reverse complement strand
CGCCAACGACGACGGCGTCGTCGGTCTCGACGGCTCGCTGGTAATTATAGGCGGCTTCCTGGATCTCACGCTGCACGTACCCCGTTTCGATCGCACGGAGCATTCCGCCCATCGCGTCGATCTTCTCAATATACTCGGCGGCACGTTCTTCAAGTCGAGTAGTCAACTCTTCGACCGCGTAACTGCCTGCAAGCGGATCGACCGTATCCGCGACGCCGGATTCGAATGCGATCACCTGTTGGGTTCGCAAGGCCACGCGCGCCGCTTGTTCCGTCGGTAGCGAAAGAGCCTCATCCATCGAATTGGTGTGTAAGCTCTGGGTTCCCCCAAGCACCGCTGCGAGGGCTTGTATCGTGGTGCGAACGACATTTACATCGGGCTGCTGTGCCGTAAGTGTCGACCCCGCGGTCTGGGTATGGAAGCGGAGCATCATCGATTTGGAATTCTCAGCCCTGAATCGCTCTCTCATTATCTTCGCCCAAAGTCGGCGGGCAGCACGAAATTTTGCCACCTCCTCCAGCAGATTGTTGTGCGAGTTGAAAAAGAATGAGATCCGAGGAGCAAACTCGTCGACATCAAGCCCGACATCGATCGCTGCCTGGACGTACGCGATCCCATCCGCGAGCGTGAACGCGATCTCCTGGGCAGCCGTCGATCCGGCTTCGCGGATGTGATAGCCCGAGATGGAGATCGTATTCCAGTTCGGGACCTCAGCCGCACAGAAAGCGAATGTATCGGTGATCAGTCTCAGTGAGGGTTTCGGCGGATAGATGTACGTGCCGCGAGCTATGTATTCCTTCAAGATGTCGTTTTGTATCGTGCCGTTTACCTTATCGAATGCCACGCCCTGCCGCCGCGCAACCGCAAGATACAGGCATAACAGCGTGGATGCGGTGGCGTTGATCGTCATCGACGTCGAGACCTGATCGAGCGGTATTCCATCGAGCAGCGTGAGCATGTCGTCGATCGAATCGATCGCAACCCCGACCTTTCCGACTTCCCCCGCGGCGAGTTGATCGTCCGAATCGAGCCCGATCTGTGTCGGCAGATCGAACGCCACGCTTAAGCCTGTCGTCCCCTGAGACAGTAGATACTTGTATCTCGCGTTCGATTCCTGTGCGGTGGCAAAACCCGCGTACTGACGCATCGTCCAAAACTTCCCACGGTACATGTTCGGACGCACGCCACGCGTGTATGGAAACTCGCCGGGTGCTCCGAGGTCTGCTTGATAATCTACCGGCTCTGTATTTTGAGGATTAAAATCGGCGGGTAACTCGATACCGGATGAAGTCTCAAACTTGTCGCGTCTTTCGCTCATGATCGCCGATAGATTAGCACGGCGAGTTATCAGTTATCAGCTATCACTTATCAGTTATTCCGAGGGCAGTTGGTATAATCGCTTTTCTTTTCGGAGTAAGTGAAAACTGATAGCTGATAAGTAATAACTGCTTGAACTACTATAACTACTTTACAGAGATCGAGGATACTTTCGTTCGCCGACGCGGAAAACACTTGCTGCTCAGCCCCATCGATTGGGCGATGATCGAGGGATGGAAGGAGCGGGGGATACCTTTGCACGTTGTGATCCGCGCCATCGAATCGGTATTCGACGGTTACGATAAAAAGCCTGGGCCGCGATCTATCAAGGGCCTGTTGTATTGCCGCGAAGAGGTCGAAGCGCAGTTTCAGGAATGGACCGCGTCACAGGCAGGGAAATCGACTGAGGGTTCGAACAGCGGATCGCTTGAATTCTCGCCCGACCAGATCGTAGAGCACATCGACAATGTCATTCGCCAGCTAGATGCGTCTCAAAATCTGGAGCTGCGTGAAGACATCGAGCGAGCGATCGGCCGGCTCAAGCAGCTTGCGATCGATCATTCGAACGATCTCGAGACGGCTGATCATTCCTTGTCTGATATCGAGAACCTTCTCGAGCATGCCTTGCTCACAAAGATCGATGCGGCAAGGCTCTCACAGGTTGAAACGGACGTCAGCTCGCAGCTTCGTCCGTACAAGTCGCAGATGGATGCGGAAGCCTACAAGCAGACACTGCGGGTGATGATGCTAAAGCGGCTCCGTGACGATGAGGGCATTCCGCGACTGAGTTTGTTTTATTTATGATCTCACGCAAAGCTCGCGGAGTTCGCGAAGGGGGAACGCCTTCTTTGCGATCTCAGCGAGCTCTGCGTGAAACTAGATCTGAAGTTATGTACAAGGTTGGTGAAATTCTCGATGTCGAAGTTGTGAAGATCGTTCCGGGCGGGCATGGGCTCGCGTTTGCTGAACAACTTACTGTCTTTGTTGCGCTGGCCGTGGCTGGAGACAAGCTGCGAGTGCGGATTCGAGAGATAAAGGGTCGAATCGGTTTCGCCGAGATAGAGGAGGTGCTCGAACCCGCGCCTCAAAGGATCGTCCCGCCGTGCCCGTACGTTGGGACGTGTGGCGGCTGTGATTTTCAGCAGATGACTTATCAGGCTCAGCTCGAAGCCAAGGTCGGCATCATCCGCGACAATTTACAGCGGATAGGAAAGCTCGAATACGAAGCCGAGATACCGATCATACCGAGTCCCGCAGAGTTTCAATATCGCCTAAGAGCCCAATGGCATGTCGATACAGGCACGCGAGAGATCGGCTACTACGAACGGAACTCTCGGAATGTCATCGCCATCGAACACTGTCCGATCCTTGTACCGGAACTCGATGCAGAACTGCAGCGTGTGCGTGCGGAAACCGATTGGACGAATATCTGGCCGGAGAGAAGCGGTATAGATGTCGCGGCCGGTGATGCGGCAACGATATCGACGTTCTCGCCGGACATCGATCTTGGCAACGAAGAGATCACCGTCTCGGCCGCGGGCGAGACTTACACGTTCAACGCCCAGGTGTTCTTTCAGGGAAACAGGTATTTGCTTGATACGCTTGTAGCAACGGCGCTTGGCGATGCGAGTGGAGACTACGCGCTTGATCTCTACTCGGGAGTCGGGCTCTTTACCTTGCCGTTGGCACGAAGGTTCAACAAAGTAACCGCCGTAGAGGACTACGTGCCTGCTGTCGAGTTTGCGAAGAAAAACCTCGAGAGCGCAGCGCTTTTGAATGTCGAGCTTGTCGCAAAACCGGTCGGGAGATTCCT
>CAMLKY010000443.1 GCA_946480545.1 uncultured Acidobacteriota bacterium | reverse complement strand
GAGCCAACGGCGTCGATGACATCCATCTGATCATTGCAAACTCACTCCATCGCAAGATGACCGAATGGGAGATGAAGCGAATGGTCGGGAGCGAGATATTCAACGAATATCATCCCGATCGCTTCTACAACCACGACGCCGAAGCCGACGATGAGCTTGTGACGCTGGGCCACACGCGGCATAACGAACCGCTCCGGGTCAACAAACGCGCGATCGAAAGCGACTTGCTGATCTATCTCAACATCAACCTTGTGCCGATGGACGGCGGTCATAAGTCGGTGGCAGTCGGCTTGTGCGATTACGAGTCTCTGCGGGCGCATCACGAACCGCAGACGATCCGCGATTCGCATTCGTACATGGACCCGCCTGCATCGGAGCTGAATCACAAGGTGATCCGGTTGGGTAAGCTTGTCGACGAGAACTGCAAGGTCTTTCATATCGAAACTGCTCTCAACAACAAGATGTTTCCCGAAGGCTACGACATCCTGACGCGAAACGAGGATGAGTTCTCGTTTGCCGATCGGATGAAATGGGAAGCGATGAAACGGACGTTCTCGAAACTACCCAGAGCGGCCCGGAGAAAAATGCTCCACGCCATACCTGCGCAGTACGAGCTGATCGGGTGTTTTGCCGGGCGAACCGAACCGGTGCACGAGAAGATCCTCGAGCTGAACTATCGACAGTACGAGATTCCGGTGAAGGGCCAGTGCGACATCATGATCACCGGCATTCCGGACATCTCGCCGTACAACGTCTACTCCGCGCTGAACCCGCTTCTTGTCCAGGTGATGGCGCTCGGCTATCACTTCAATATGTTTCGGAACAAGCCGCTGCTTAGGAAAGGCGGTGTGATGATCATCACGCATCCATGCTTCGACGAGTTCGATCACAACTTCCACCCGTCGTACATTGAGTTCTTCCACCGGCTGCTGCCCGAGTCGCGCGACGCCTTCTTCCTGCGCGAGAAGTACGAGCGCGAGTTCGCGAACAATCCGAGTTACGTCGAGATGTACCGGCGCGGCAACGCCTACCACGGCGCGCACCCGTTCTTCATGTGGTACTGGGGCGAGAACGGTCGGCAGCACGTTGGAAAGGTCATTGCGGCCGGTGCCGAGAACGCCCATGTGCCGGAGATCCTCGGATGGGAGCGTGCCGACAATCTCACCGAAGCGATCGCGATGGCGAGGTCCTATATGGGACGAAACGCAGAGATCACGATGCTGCACCAACCCGTGATCGGATTGTGCAATGTGCAGGATTAGTAGCCTCATTCGCCGGGTAGCGGCGGACGAGTTTAGCCATGGGCTTAAGCCCACGGTTTGGGCAAAGAAAGACCACGCCGCGTCTGCGGCGTATGAATGTTTCGTCCGCCGCTGACGCGGCGGGATTTCATAATGATCGACCGTGGCCTGAAGGCCACGGCTAAATTCATATGGTCGCTAACGCGACCTGCATCGGAGGAAATCATGCAAAGTACACAACTGACTCCCGAAATGGAAACGTTAAAAGGCAAGCTCCGCGGTATGTGGATCGCAGGTGACTTTGGCGAGATCGCAAAGTCTATTGCGGACGGCGGAGTTCAGTTCGTCGAGCGCCTTAACTTGAAACCTGGAATGAAGGTTCTGGATGTTGCATGCGGTACAGGGAACCTCGCGATCCCGGCTGCGAAGACGGGAGCCGAGGTCACCGGTATCGACATTGCCCCGAATCTTATCGACCAGGCAAAAGTAAGAGCCGCGGCCGAAGGCGTTAGAGCAGACTTTGAGGTCGGCGATGCGGAGTCGATGCCGTACGAAGACAACACGTTCGACCTTACGATGACAATGTTCGGCGCCATGTTCGCTCCGCGCCCGGATGTCACGGCTGCAGAGCTGCTGCGGGTTACGAAATCAGGCGGGCTGGTCGCGATGGCGAACTGGACGCCGGAAGCTTTCACCGGCCAAATGTTCAAGACTGGAGCGAAGCACGTTCCGCCTCCGCCCGGAATGCCATCGCCGGTGCAGTGGGGAAGTGAAGACATCGTGCGTGAACGATTCGCCAAAGGCGTCTCCGATCTTCAACTCACCCGCCGCAAGATCGTGTTCACGTATCCCTTTCCGCCCGCCGATGTGGTTGAGCATTTCCGAAAGTATTTCGGTCCGACCCAGAAGCAATTCGAGATGCTCGACGAAGCCGGCCAGAACGCAATGCGTTCCGATCTCGTAGCCCTCTGGGAATCGGCGAACGAGGCGACCGACGGAACGACGCGGGTCGAGAGTGAGTATCTGGAAGTGCTGGCGAGGAAGGCGTAGACCTTACGGTGATTAGTGCCGCATCGCGGTACCTGATGTTAGCCGTGGCCTTTAGGCCACGGTTGATCCAGAACATGAACGCGCCGCGTGAGCGGCACTCGAATAGTATTGAGATTCATCGACCGCTGACGCGGTAGGGAACATGTCGAGACGTCCGTGGCCCTAAGGCCACGGCTAAATTCGTGCTGTCGCTACGCGACGGAAGATAAATGAAACTTTCACCAACCGAAATATTCAAAGGCAAAAACATCTTCTTCATCGGGGGAACCGGGTTCGTGGGGAAGGTGACGCTTTCGATGTTGCTGAATAACTTTCCGGATATCGGGAAGATATATGCAACTGTCAGAGCGCGGGACGAGAACGAATCGAACACGCGGTTCTGGACTAGCATCGTTACTTCTCCGACATTCGATCCGTTGCGGGAAAAGTACGGCGATGGGTTTGAAGATTTCATCAGGTCGAAGGTCGTGCCCGTCAATGGCGATGTCGGCAACGAGTACCTCGGTCTCGACGAACACCAGGCGCAGAAGATCATGCAGGATACCGACATCATCATTAATGGTGCCGGTAACGTGACATTCAACCCGCCGCTCGAATCCGCGCTCCGAACGAATGTTGTGGGATCGAACAACATAATCAAAATGGCGCGGATGATGAAAAAGCCGCGACTTGTTCATGTCTCGTCTTGTTTCGTCGCCGGCAAACGGAGCGGGGCGATCTGGGAAAACGAACCGGTCGTCGGATATTTTCCGCGGAAGGAAGAATTGAAGGGCACAGTCTTCGACGTGAACCGCGAGGTCGAAGATTGCGCTCGCTTGAGCGAGCAGGCCCGCCAGGAAGCCGATGATGCCGTGCA
>CAMLKY010000442.1 GCA_946480545.1 uncultured Acidobacteriota bacterium | reverse complement strand
CAAGCGCTGCTCTTGAATCGGGCTCCATCTTTCCATCCCATGCCTTGAGCAATGCGATGGTCTCGGCCGATCCGCCGCCCTGCGCGACGATCTCTTTTGCCAGGTTCGCCACCGGTATGTTGTAGGCGTCGTGCTGGACACGCGAGACATCATCCATCGTGACCCTGCGGTTGTCCGTCAAAAGGTCATAGATCCGTCGCGCTCGCCACGGCGACGCCGCATCGCGAGACATCTGCGTGTACTTGTACGATGTGCCCACGATCCTTTGGTTAGCCGTCACGATAAATCCCGCCGGCGGATTGTAGAGGTTGGGGAGCTCCTCGAAAGGGATCGAGCCCGTCCAGTCTCCTTCGTTAGTCGCTCCGTTGTACGGCATAGAGCCGTCGCCCGTCCGTCGCAGCGGTATCTGTCCAGCAGCGTACCAGCCGATGTTGCCTTTGATGTCTGCGTAGACAAAGTTCTGCGTTGCACCTCCGTACGTTCTCAGAGCGTTCTTGAAATCGTTCCAGTCCTTCGCGCGGTTTAGAAAGTAGAACGCCTCGAACTCGCTATTCTTCGGATCAAATGCCGTCCATTTCAATGAATAAGCCTTGCCGCCCTGCTCGAGGATGATCGGGCCGTTCCGCGTGGACCTGTATTCGAATGGAGCCGCGCTCTTTTCCGTGGTCAGAGGACTCTTTCGTACCATGATGAGCTCGGTATGCTTCTCTATCGATTTCGGCCCGTCCGGCGTCGCATACGACTGCGAGCCGCCGGGGTCCACGGAGTTGATCTGCTCCTCGTAAAGGTCCTGCACATCGGGCCCAACGTTTGTCGCTCCCCAGGCGATATGCTCGTTGTGACCGAGCACCACTCCGGGAACGCCGGGAAATGTCACGCCGGCAACCCGCATCGAAGGAGTTGCGAGATGCGTCAGGTACCAGATTCCCGGGGCCGTGGGTCGTAGATGCGGATCATTTGCCAGCAGAGGCTTCCCATCAGCGGTCCGCTTGCCCGAGATCACCCAGTTATTACTCGCGGCCAGATCTTCGGCGAAAAAGCCGACTCGCGAAAGCGAGGATTGCCGAAGCGCGTCAAGCGCTTCCGCCGCATGAAGCAGCGCGTCATCGGCGGTCGTACTCGCGACACCGGAATTTACCGGGGTTGTATCCTTTCCAAAAAGAACGACGTCGTACGGCGTGACCTGGTTCGTCAGGTCCCTGATCTTATCGGCAGGAAGCGATTGAACCGAAGCGCGAACGAGATCATTTCTCCACGTCGTGCTCAGCGCGTCTGCCAGGATCTTTCCGATCACCACCGAGTCGGCCGGCCGCCACTCGCGAGGCTTGTATTGAAGGATCTTGAATTCGATGGGCATTGTCGCGTCATCGAGTCCGGCGATATAGGCGTTCACCCCGCGTGAATAGCTCTCAAGCGCTGCCAGCAGCTCGGGGTTGAGGTGCTTCAGACTCTCATCCGCGATCCTGGAAAAGCCGAATCTACGCCACCGCTTGTCTTCCTCCAGCGTCGTCGAGCCGAAGATCTCGGCCGTCTCTCCGCGTGCCACGCGACGCATGAGATCCATCTGCCAAAGGCGGTCGCTCGCAGTGACGTATCCCTGGACGAAGTAAGCATCAGCGTCGTTCGAGGCTTCGATATACGGTATCGATCGCGCGTCGCGTCGCACGGATACCGACGCGCGCAGGCCCGGAAACGAAAGCGCCGCTTGCTGTCCCCATACGACCGAAAATGCGCCGGCGATCCCAACGACCGCGAGTATGAATCTGGTAAGTCTCATAATTTGATTTCGGGGTGAGCGTAATGAATCCGCCTGTCACGCAGTTTATACGACTGCCGCTGGATTTTCGATGCCCGAGCCCCGACCCGCGTTCCCGCCGATTTGAAATTTGAGAGCTCTGAGGTGAGCGGAAGTGAGAACACGGGCTTGGGTCTTGGGGCTTGGGTCTTAGGTCTTGGGACTTCTGGGACTTGGGACTTGGGACTTATGGTACTAGGGACGAGATTGCTGGCGCGACTCTCAATCGGTTAAACTCAACGCGTTTTTGAATCGAACGCTGGAGGATAGATCTTTGATGAGACTTTTTGTAACGGCCCTGTTCCTTTCATTCTCGATTGCTCTCGCCGCTTGCGGTGGGGAGACCACAAACAATGCCGCGAACTCGACGAGAAATGCGACGAATAACGCTGCCAGATCATCGACGCCACAGCCGGCAGCGACCATCGACGAGCTCGCATCCGGACGAAAGCTTTACTCCGTGAACTGCGCCGGATGCCACAAGGACGACGGCTCGGGCGGCGAGACAGAATTCGACGGTCAGAAGATCAACGCCGAGGATCTCACGGCCGCAAAGATCAAAGGATTCTCCGATGAGAAGATCATCGGTTATATCGTGAAGGGAATTCCCGACGAGGGCATGCCGGCATTCAAAGACAAGCTCTCCGAAGGCGAGATACGCGATGTCGTGAAGTTTATTCGCGTCGAGCTGCAAAAGATGCCAACCGACGCGAAAGCAAATTCGAACGGCACCGCGTTACAGAACTGAAGTTTGCAAATCGATTTTTGAGAACTTAGAATCTCCCTAGCGTGCACCCTTAGCTCAGTTGAATAGAGCGTCTGACTTCGGATCAGAAGGTCGCAGGTTTGAGTCCTGCAGGGTGTACCACTCATTTACAAGGATCACGTAATTGAAAATCGGTAATTTCACCTTTAAGCGCGAAGCCGCGTTTCTCGCACTCCTCGTCTACGGTATCCCGATCGTGGGAGCACTCGCCGGGCTAGTTCTCTGGTTAACTGGAATTATTGGTAATTGAATCGCTTCAAGCAGTCCAGATCATCCGCGGTTCTGATTGTCGCTTGTTGTAGAGCCGTTCCTGCTCGGCGAAAAGTATCTTCCGGATCGATGCTTCGGTTTCGAGTGATATCGTGGTCAGCCGGTTTATGAATGACGCGCCGTCCGGAGCTTCCTTCAACAGCCGCATCTTTTCATCCGCATCCTTTCTCAAGATCTTCTCGGCCTCAAGATACTGAAGCTCGTTCAACTCAAGCTCGTGCTGGTAGAGCGCGAGCTGGTCGTCGAGCATGAGCTGAATAACGTCTTCCTCTAGTTTTGAGAAGGCCTCGTACAGGGCCGCCCGGTCCTTTGTGTTTCGTGCG
>CAMLKY010000441.1 GCA_946480545.1 uncultured Acidobacteriota bacterium | reverse complement strand
AGGAAGGAAATCCGACATGCGTTTTGGAAGTCAAAGATAATGGGATTGATATGACCGAGGTCACTGGTATGGTGGATTCGGATGTTGCTTTCTCACCTACCGATACTCCTGGTGGTGATCCACTGCCTTTGGCTGCCGGTGTTTCCGACTGTCAAATTGAATATGCTGGGGAACAATTCAGAATTCGGGGTGCGATAGACAACCTTTACGGGAACGGCGGAGCCTTCGTCCTTATCTCGACAGGTGAGAGCGGAAGAATTACAAATCCTGTGCCTCTTCTTGCCGACACCGTTTGGGCGCAGGCTTTATCGTTTATCGCAGACTACAATCGAGGTCCAACCGACCCGCGGTTTGCCAATATCGACCACAACATTGTCGCTCAGGCAAACCAGATTTCGTATCAATTTGGAAACAACACGCATACCTTCAGGGGCTTTCTAACCAGCAATCGCCCCGACGCACCGACTTCTTTTTTTCACAACCCGGATGCGATGCGGAGTGCCCTGAATGATATCTTCAAGCAGGGGGTTGCGGCGGCGGCTAGGTTTCGAGAATGTCTGGGTGCATCAACCGGGGTCTAACGGGAGCTCTCATTCGATGGAGAATATATGAGTAGCAGTATGAGAACAGTTATTAGAGTACTTCTTTTCGGCGTGCTTGCGATTTCATTGTTTTCTTATGGCGATCACGTTAACGGTCAATCAGCGGATGTCATCGCGATTAAGAATTGCGTAGTTGATTACTTCCGTTTTGCGAGGGCGAAAGACAAAACTGGGGTTGAGAGTTTACTTTCGCGTACGCCAAATGAGTACTGGAAGCGACGTGAAAGAGGAGCTCACGCGGAATCGGATGCGAACGAGTCAGCGACGGCTAATTCTTTTGAGCCTCTCGATGACCTGTCTTTCCGTGCTCTGACGGGGCTAACCTTCCTTGTCGCCGGAAAGGCTAGACTGGATAGAGACCACATACGTCCGGTTATTATCAACGGTAGACTAGCGAAGGCTTCGGTGTTACTTGATCTCGGAAACGAGAAGTCGAGAGAAGATTTCTTGCTGCAGAAGCTTCAAGGCAAGTGGACGATCTTTCGAATCGATAAACCTGATGCTACGAACACGTTTCCAAGGTAATGCCTTAGCCGGCCAGATCGACGGCTCCGGCAATCTCGACAGGGACAAGGAACAATGGGTCACAGACCATCATCACCCTGACGTCCTGATGAATGCTCAATCAATTGAACCGCCGATAACAAGCCTTACGAAAAGTGAGGGCGTGAGGTGGGCGGAGTTTAGGGAAACTGGCCCGAGATAGGGTCGTACAATCTCTATCCTTTGGTCACGGGACAATATTGCAAATGATGAACCGTATGACTACAGAATCAAATTGCAAAGTAACAGTGTTGCTCGTGACATCGGTGCTAGTTCTTTGCGCGCAATTACCCTTACTCGCACAGACACCGGAATGGTACTCGAGGGTAAAGCAAATCAAATTGTTGGAAACAAAAAGAAGCGAGGTCGAAAAACTTCTTCGCCCCATCGCTACTGTCGAGGGATTTAAGGGAGCAGTTGGAGCTGACGTTGACTATAAAATCAACCGGAATGTTTCAGTTACTGTTCTCTATTCGAATGGATATTGTACGTCGACGTCGGATAGTAAGTACGGCTACAACGTAGACAAAGATACCGCGATTGAAATCGATATCGTGTTGAGGAAACATCTCGAAATATCGAGATTTGGCTTTGATCTATCTAGATTTGAAAAGTATGAGCTAGAGGATGTCGTCGGGCTGTTTACTTACACGAATGAAGAAGGCGGTGAAAGGTTCTCGGGTTCAGCAACTAAGCTTTCGAAAATTTCGATCTCGCCGTCTAAAAAACAAGAAGAACTCGCGTGTGAAAATGTTAGTGGCTCTAAATAGGACGGCGTAACGCCGGACACCGGACCGCAAGCTGGTTGACCGTGCCGGAACGAAAGTCCACCCATCAAATTTGGGCATGGAAAGAGACATTTAACGACCGGTTCCAGATGACCGGGCAAGAACTCGAGAAAAACGTGGGGATGTCCGCATAGTAGGGGTGATGTCCAAGAAACGACTTCAACGTGTTCGCATATCGATTGTTTGCTTATTAATTATAAGCTCATTTCTCAGCTTTCACCCCTCGCGGTCTGATGGTTGGTACGCCTCGTATGGAGAGATCCGGTGGGAGGCTGAGGTACTGCATCTGGATAACTTTGCGATTCATTATGCGGCGAAATCCTAAATGCATTGGTTACGTCGCTCTATATTTCAGGAAAGATGAACGAATCACGGCGGTGAAAACCAGAATAGAGCGAGTTCGAAATTACTTAATTTGCGAATCAGGAGTGGAGGAAAGTCGGATAAAGGTGATCGATGCGGGCCGAAGGGAGAAGGGATGGACTATTCTCCAACCAGTTGACAAGGATAGGAACCCTCCAGACTTTGATCTCGAGTAGACATCTCGGTGTTCAAAACGAATAAGACAGCAGCCCTTTAATTTGGAGAAGTGATTCAGGAAGTCGACTTTGATCGACCGACGGAACCGCCGCGGACGCCTACGCTGACGGCGTAAGGTTTAGGTCGTTCGGTAGCCTCAAGGCCGCATCGGGCGGCATCGAATCGATCAAGGATCCGGCTTCAGGGAATCTCTGGCAAGTAACATATTCAGCGGACAAAACAGGACGGACGACATCGATCGAAGCGTCGGGCTTCGGTTCGCTCTCGTCATTCGCCACCGGTATCGCATATCGAGCGTTCGGCGGGATCAAGGCGATGAGCTACACGACGCAGACGGCAACGAATGTGTCTGTCACATACGACACACGCCTCCGCCCAGCATCATACGAAGCGACATCAACGGCAAATGCCACGGACATCCATGACAAGACCTACACCTATCACAACGACGGCTCGGTGAAACAGGCGACCAACAACGTCGACGGAGCGTACTCGCAGAAGTATGAATACGACTTCGCGGGCCGGTTGAGGAAGAACAAGATGGGCGGGCTGGTGACCGGCGGGCCTGCGACGAAGTACAAACAGACTCTCGGCTACGACGCGTTTGGTAATTTGACAAATAGATCGACCTCATTCGACGGAACGACGAGGAGCTTCACCGCTGGATACACCAACAACCGGAAATCC
>CAMLKY010000440.1 GCA_946480545.1 uncultured Acidobacteriota bacterium | reverse complement strand
GTCGACGTGGCCGGATCTTTATGTCCTTTCGTGCCCTTGCGAGTAGGCCGTCGACTATCGCCGGCCATTGCAATTCGGCTTTCCCGCCTTTAGCGACGTCGCTGGCAGTCAGGCCCTGGGTCGAGAGATCTTCGAGGTAGATGATCATCAGCTCGTTGCGCTTGTCTTCGCCGATGAAATGAAGAAGGCGTTGCACGAGGGTCTCGTCGCTCGCGATCTTGAATCCTTTGCTTTCCAGAAAGGCTCGGCCGCGGGCTCCATCGCCGTCGGGGCGGCCGGGATTCTCCCTGATGTTTCTCGCCCACGCATCGGCGATGAAATTTAGACCGTCGATCGTCACCTCTTTCGTGCCTTTGTAATTGTAGGTTTTGTTGTTTGTCGGCAGATAGCCTTCGAATTGCACCCAGTACATGCGCCGTACGCGGCCGTCCTTGTCCGCGTCGACGAAGAAATGCTGCTCAGCGTTAGCGACATCGTACAGCACAAACTTTTGCCCGCCGACGTACTTGAAGGCCCTGCCGAATTCGAGCTCTACGGCGGGAGTGTTGTCAGATCTCAGGGTCCGACCGTTGACCTCACGCAGCTTTTCGCCTGTTTGAGCGAAGCAAGAGACGCAGAAAGCGAGAATGATCGGGATCAAAGCGATGAGTTGCATGTTGTTACCTCACGGACGATATAGATACACCGCGGAGGAGAGGTTTGTGACGAGCGAGCGGTTGCTGGATTGCCGTTACCGCGGTAGCGCTATACTATCCCTTTCTTTCGCCCTATGAAACGTTGTCCGGAATGCCGCCGGGATTATTACGACGAGACGCTTTTGTTCTGTCTGGATGATGGTTCGCGTCTTTTGGATGGCCCGGCAATTGTCGATCAGCCGACGGCTATTTATAACGCCGAGATCGCGGGCGACGCGGAGACCATTCAATTCTCTCCGCGATCTTTGCGGTCTCTGCGGTCAAACCAGGATCAAGACCCACGAAACAGCATTGCTGTTCTCCCTTTCGCAAACATCAGCGCTGATGAAGAGAACGAATATTTCTGTGACGGACTTGCGGAAGAGCTGCTGAACGCGTTGTCGAAGATCGAAGAGTTGAAGGTCGCGGCGCGGACCTCCGCCTTCTCATTCAAGGGAAAGAACGTCGAGGTAAGTGAGATCGCTGAGAAGCTCGGCGTCACGAACATTCTCGAAGGCAGCGTAAGGAAATCGGGAAATCGGCTGCGGATATCTGTGCAGTTGGTAAACGCGACGGACGGGTTTCGTATCTGGTCGGAGCGCTACGATCGCGAGTTCGAGGATGTCTTCGATCTTCAGGACGAGATAACGTTGTCTGTCACCGAAGCCCTTAAAGTGACGCTGCTCGGCCACGAGCGGAGCATGGTGCTGAAGCACTACACCGATAACGCCGAGGCCTACGAACTGTTCTTGAAGGGTCGGTACTACCACTACAAATACACGGCCGATGGTTGGAAGCGTGCCATCGAGTTCTTCACAAAGGCGGTCGATATCGAACCTAACTATGCCCCCGCATACGCGGCCATGACGATGTCGTGGGGGTTCCTCTGGTTCTTCGGATTAGTTTCGAGCGAGGGAGCCGGTCCGACCGTAAGAGAAGCGACGGCAAAGGCGCTGGAGATCGATGACGGTCTCTCGGAGGCCTACCTCGCGTCCGGCATCATAAACTTCTTCCACGACCGGGAGTGGAGGAAAGCAGATGACGATTTCCGGCGCGCCGTCGAGTTGAATCCGAGAAACGCCGAAGCGCTCTCGTTCTTCTCGATGTTCCTCGCATTCGAAGAACGACTCGATGAGGCTATCGAGCGGAGCAAGCAATCGCTCGCGATCGACCCGCTCTCTCCGGTGATCAATATGAACGCCGGATGGACCTACTTTACAGCGGGTCTAATGGACGAGGCCCGTGTGCAGGTCGAGAAGATGATCGAGATCGAGCCTGACTTCTACGGTGCCTATTGGCTCAAGGGCGCGATCTCCGTGGTAGAAGGAAGATTCGAAGCTGCCATTGACGAGCTGAAAAAAGGAGTCTCACTCGGAGGACATCAAACTGTCCTTGCCGACCTCGGCTCCGCGTACGGCCTGGCAGGAAGGCAAGAGGAGGCCAGGGCCGTGCTTAACCAACTGCTGGAACTGCGCGAGACCGAGTATGCGTCAGCGATCTGTGTCGCCCGTGTCTACTCGCGCGTGGGCAACAATGAAAAGGCGATCGAGTGGATCGAGAGAGCTTTCGAAGAAAGGAATGGCGAGATGCTTTTTCTCAGGAGCGAGATCGAAGGCGCGGCCGAGAATGACCCGCTACGTCGCCTCGGCTCGGACCCGCGGGTAAACGCGATATTCGAGAGGATGAATTTGCCGACATGAGCGGGTTGCTCACCGCTACTCACACCTGATCACGATCAGGCTTTCTTAACACCCGCTCCAACGACCATCTCGCATGGACCCTCGAAGCCGCCGGCTGTTTCAAATTGTCTTAGTTCCTGCTCTATCTCCAGCCAAGTATCTTCCCTCTCCGTTTCACTCAAGCCCGACATCATCTGATGGAGTGCGCCGAACGATTCACGCTCGAAGCGGACGCACTCGGCGGCTGAGGACATTCGGACCGGAGCGGCCATTACATGCGTCTCGATATCGCGAAAGCCAGCGGTTTGGAATGGTCCCGGTTGACCCGGAGCTGGCGGAGGCAGGTTCGCCCGTTTTCGAATGATCGAGATCGGGATCGAGAAGAATTGGTTCTTATCGGGAGTCGAGTACACGATCGCTCCGATGTGCCCACCAGGCCTTAAGACCCGAAGCATTCCGGTCAAAGCCTTTTGCTGATCCGGGAAGTAAATAAGGCCGACGCGGGAGATCACGGCGTCGAACGAATCGGGATCAAGCTCGTCGAGATTCTCGCCATCCATTACACGCGTCTCGACATTGCGTAAACCCGCCGCACGCGCCTCGGCGGCCGCAAATTCGAGAATGTTCGACGAGATGTCTGTTGCGAGGACGTAACCGTCAGGCCCGACGCGGCGTGCGGTGACGAGTGTCTGCTCGCCGGCACCCGCCGCCACGTCGAGCACCCTACTCCCATGGCCGACGCCAGCCATGTCGAGCATCGCGTCCGTTGCCGGGCCGAGCCATGCAGCGAGCGTCGGTGCCCACCGAT
>CAMLKY010000439.1 GCA_946480545.1 uncultured Acidobacteriota bacterium | reverse complement strand
TGCGCTTTTGCATCGGCCAAAGGTCCCGCCTGGCTCGCCTTTGCACGCTCCGACTCGATCTCGGCCTGCACCTGTGCTTTCTGGATCTCGGTCTCACGGTGTGATTGGGCGATCTGAGCTTCAGTTTCGAGACGGACCTTTTCACCTTCCTGCAACGCGAGCGACGCTTTGATCTTCGAATCGCGGTTCGCTTCGGCCTGGCCGATCTCGGCGTCACGCTTTACTTCGGCCGTCCGGCGTTTGCCTAGAGCGTCGAGATAGCCTTCTTCGTCTGAGATCTCCTGGATCGTGAGGGCGTCAAGCCCGATGCCCATCTTCTCGAGATCACCGGCCGCCTCGGTCGTAAGTTTTTGAGCGAAGCTCTGACGATCGTTGTTGATCTCTTCGACGGTGAGCGTTCCGAGAATTGCACGCAGATGGCCTTCGAGGGTCTGGAAGACGAGCTGATGAAACTGCTGCTGCGGCATCCCAAGAAAACGCTCGGCGGCGGCACGCAGGCTCGGGTCATCGCCCTTTATCTTCACGTTGGCAACGGCCTTCACGGAAACCGGCACACCCTGCACCGTGTAAGCACGAGACGTCGCGAGCGGAACGGTGATGACGTTAAGGTCGAGGTACTCGACCTTTTCAAGAAACGGAAACACCAGCGTCGCACCGCCGCGCACGAGCCGGTAACCGACAGTCGAACCATCGCCCAGCTTGCGCTTGCGGCCGGAAATGACCGCCGCCTGGTTCGGCGAGACCTTGATGTAATTCCGGCTCATCAGCATTAATGCGATGAGCAGGCCGACAACGACGACGAGGATGATTACAGGAATCAGGAGTGTGGACAGTTCGAACATGATTTACCTCAATTCTGGCCAACGGCCTAGAGCTATTTTTTACCGCTTTTTTTGAACGCGGATGGAGCGGATCAGGCGGATTTGAGCGGATCTGAGTTCTTATTTCGTGTACTTTCGTGTGAGTTAGTGGTTACAGTTGGCCGCAACATCCTGGAACCACGAACCGACACGAAAGGAACACGAACAGGAGCGCTAAACAAAGCGTCAGATCCGCCCGATTTCGTTCAAAAAAAGCACAGTTACGCAGACTTACCGATCATAAATGGCAGAACCCTCGGTCGAGACGATCACCGCATCGCCGGTGATCGAATCGACCTTTACCAATGCTCCCGCGGGGATCTCGATGCCATCCCGCGCGCGGGCGATGCGTTCGACGCGTTCGTCACCGATGCGGCACGTGATCTGTCCAACTGCTCCCGGCTTGATCGCGACGGTGACCTGGGCCGAGCGGCCGAGCAGATCATCGTCGGTCACGCTGCTCGAAGCCTGCTGGCCAGTCAGAAAGCGGCCGAACAACGAAACGACAGCACCGAAAATAACGCCGCCAAGTAGCCCGATCAACGAACTAACGACCGCACCAAAACCCATCTGGACGCCTATCGCTCCGAAACCACCGAAGGCGGTGATGAAGACACTTAGCACGCGGCTATCGAGCACCCCGAAATCGGTCCCACCGTCGTGACCGAAATCCAGATCGAACCCGATCGCCTCGAAGATGTCACCGATCACCAGCGAGGCGAGAAGGAATAGAAAACCGATTCCGCCAATGACGATAAAGATTGTGAGCAGGTCGAAGGACATAGGTGTGGTGATGTGGGGACATGATATACCGAATCTTGATTTTCGTCAGGTGCGGAAGGGGTGAATTGAAGGTGATGTGCTACGACCGGGGCATTGAAGAGCGGGGGGCAAAGCCGCCCTTCCGGACCTGTTAATGTCGTTAGCGCCGCAGGTTATCCCTCATTCCAGGAGCTAACCAGATTCGCAGGTCCGGAAGGGCGGCTCGCCCCCGCTCTTCGCCTACTGACTGATGGCATTGAACAGCAATGGAAATGTAGCCAGCGACTGTCCCCTGTACTGCGGGCGGAAGCCAAACAGGATGATCTTCCCATTCCCAATGGTGAACTCGACCAACGCCGCTTTCCCTGCGATCTTTTCAGCACCTAATGCCCAGCCGGAGAGGAGGATCCGTTTCGGATCTTTTGGGTAGGTTGCGACGATGCGAACGTTTTGAGTCCCGCCTTCAGGCGGCGGCGCGTTGGAGTCGGGCCGGCTAAAGCCGGGACTCAAAGCCTCAAATGCCGGCGAATTCTCGAACCACGCGATCGACTCGTGCGGCATACCCTTGGCGATCGGGTGGGTAAGGTCGAGCTCAGTGCGAAGGATCGAGCCGGGGATGTAAAACTCCTTCCGCGGTACATCCTTTACGACGTTTCGCACGGGCAGATTGAACTGCTCGATCGCAAACTGCGTCGAGCGATTCAGGAACACAAGCGTGCCGCCGTTCTCGACGAACTTTTTCAGATTCTCGACGCCTTCCTTTCCGACGCCGCCGACATATTCATCTGGCATCGAGTCTTTCGCGTAGCCGTTGAGGATTTGGTTGGGGGATTGGTCGGGGAACACGACCGCGTCGATCCAGCGTAGTCCACGAGCGGCATTGTTCCCGCTTCTTATTTCAGCATTTCCTACCGACACAATGTCGCCGTCACAACCGATAACGTATCCACCAGGCTTTCGCAGAAGCCATCGCGTCCAGCCTTCATCCATTGATGGAACAGGTGCCTTGTAAACTGCGTAGGTCGGCGGGTGACTTGAGCCGCAGGATCCGGCCCGTCCCTCACCCCGCCCGTACGACGGAAGTTTGTAGCTAAATTGTTGGTAGATGGGTTCAGCTTCGACTCCGAAAAGCAGTGGCAATGTGTGCGCCGTTACGTCGTATGGTGTGATCGGGTTACCAGCCGCGTCTTTAAGATCGGGGTATTTCTGAGTTTCAATAAGCGCTTTTGCAAAACCACCATACGGCTGAGCAAGTCTAATAACGGATGTGCCCTCGGGATACCTCTTATCGCCGATCCGAAACTCTGTCGGATGATCGATAGCAACGCCTCCACGAGCCAGAATTGATAAAAGCTGGTTCAGCCGTTGTGCACCGCTTAGATCTGGTCTGAGGTCGTCCCGATCTACATCAACAAATCCCGGATCTCGGAACACGAATGCAGTCAAATCTCCTTCCTTCCTCGGCCTCACCGCCTCTTTCCCGATCTCATAAAACCGCGTCAGCCACCGCTCGCGATTGTCCGCGGCGTGATTCAACAGCGCGAAT
>CAMLKY010000438.1 GCA_946480545.1 uncultured Acidobacteriota bacterium | reverse complement strand
GCTACAGAACGTCATTAGTTCTTCGGGTGTAACTTCGAACCCGCTCTTCAAGACAACGAACGCGGCGACATCTTCTCCGTATAGCTCGTCGGGCACGCCGATGACGGCGGCATGAGCTACGGCCGGATGTGTGTAGAGCAGATCATCGATCTCGCGCGGATAAATGTTCTCGCCCCCGCGGATGATCATGTCCGATTTACGGTCGGCTATGTAAAAGAATCCGTCGGCGTCTCGGTAGCCGATATCTCCGGTGTGAAACCATCCTCCCGCGAACGCTTTCCCGGTCGCTTCCGGATTCTTGAAATAGGCTTTGAAGATGTTCGGTCCGCGTAAAACGATCTCACCCAATTCACCATCTGGAACTTCGTCGCCGTTCTCATCTACCACCCTCATCTCGTTCCCGATCGGCTTGCCGCATGATCCCGGGCGTCTATCCTCGTTCGGCGGGTTGAAAGTCGAGCGACACGTGGATTCGCTGAGGCCGTACCCTTCGATCACGAGCACGCCGAATGTCTCCTCGAACTTTCTCAGCACTTCTGCCGGAACCGGCGCCGAACCGCACATCGCGAACCTCAACGATTTTGGATTCTGGATTTTGGATTTCGGATTGTCAGACGTGGGGCCTTGGGCTTGGGACCTGGGACTTTGGAGGAGCATTGATAGCATCGTCGCGACCGATCCGAACGATGTGATCTCGTACTTTTCGATGATGTCCCAAAATCGCGAAGCCGAGAATTTCGGGCTGACGACCGCCGAGCCGCCGGCGTAGAGAGCGGTCATCGTCGTGACGGAGACCGCGTTCATGTGAAACAGCGGCATCACCGTCAGCAGCCGGTCGTTGTCACCGAAGCCCATCCATTCCGAGATCTGTCGTGCGTTCGCGATCAGGTTTCCGTGCGTGAGAAGACAGCCTTTCGGTTTCCCGGTTGTGCCGGATGTGTAGATGATGATGGCTTCGTCATCCCGACTCATCTCTGCCGCGGCAAGGTCGATCGGAAAGCGGTCGGCTACCGAGACATCGTCGAATATCAACGCCGGACATTTGATACCGGATGTGTTGGATTGGAACTCGGATCCTACCAACATCAGCCTCGCTTCCGAGTTTCCAACGGCCCACTCGATCTCTTCCTTTTTTAGAAGCGAGTTCACCGGCCCCGCGAGCGCCCCGATCTTCCAACACGCAAAATACGCGATGATGTACTCGGCCGAATTCGGAAGCAGAAGACTCACTACGTCTCCCTTGGCGACGCCTTGAGACAGCAACATATTCGCAGTTCGATTCACGGTGCGGTCGAACTCTTGATACGTCCACTGCCGCCCGTCGCGCTCCGAGAATAGGAACATCTTTTCCGGATCCGCAGCCACGCGCTCCTCAAGGAGCTGCCGGACGTTTTCGTTGCTTTTGGGCGCCATGTCGTCTAAGATTAGCACGATAAATATTACCTTTGTAGCAGTTAGACCTTATGACGACCTACCGCAGTTTTATCAACGGCGCGTGGCTGAATTCGTCCTCCGGACGCACCGTACCTAACATCAATCCGGCGAATATCGATGACAAGATCGGTACGGTCGAGCTCGCGTCGCGCGACGAGGCTCGCACTGCGGTCGAGGCCGCATATAACGCGTTTCGGGATTGGAAGCGGACTCCCGCGCCTGCCCGCGGGCGCATCATTGCGCGAGCGGCCCGTCTCATGGAGGACAACAGGGAAGAGCTGGCGCGACTGCTGACCCACGAGGAAGGAAAGACGCTAGCCGAGGCCCGGGGCGAGCTTGGGCGTGCGATCAACGTTGTCGAGTTCTGTGCGGGCGAATCGCGTCGCCTGACAGGCGAGACGATTCCGTCCGAGCTTCCCGCTAATTTCGCATACACGATCAAGGAGCCGCACGGAGTTGTGGCGTGTATAACTCCCTGGAACTTTCCGATCGCGATACCTGCGTGGAAGATCGCGCCGGCGCTGGTAGCTGGCAACACTGTCGTATTCAAGCCGGCGACGAACACACCATCTACCGCAGTCAGGCTTATCGAGATATTTATCGAAGCCGGCATACCCGCAGGCGTTCTCAACCTTGTTCTCGGCTCCGGCTCGGAAGCGGGTGACGAGATCGTGAACCACCCGGCGGTCCGTGCGATCTCGTTTACAGGCTCGACCGAGACCGGGTTGAAGCTCTATGAACAAGTCGCGCGGCGCGGTGTAAAGGTCCAGGCCGAGATGGGCGGAAAGAACCCGGTCGTCGTTCTGGAAGATTGCGATATGGCCCTCGCGGTCGAATCGACCGCACAGGGAGCGTTCGGTTCCACCGGCCAACGCTGCACCGCGACGTCACGTGCGGTGGTGATCGACAAGATCGCCGACGAGTTTGTCGAGAAGATCGTCGAGCGTGCAAAAAGCTTTCGTTTGGGTCCAGGCGATGCCGACACTACCGACATCGGTCCATCCGTCGACGAAAACCAATTCAACACAGTTCTCAAATACATCGACATCGGTCGTGAAGACGGTGCCGAGCTGCTGTGCGGCGGTCGCCGTGCGAGCGGCGACGGTTTGGATAACGGATACTTTGTCGAGCCAACCGTCTTCGATCGCGTTACGCCCGACATGCGAATCGCGCGTGAAGAGATCTTTGGTCCGGTGCTGTCGGTGCTGCGAGTGAAGGATTTCGACGAAGCGATGCGGGTCGCAAACGACAGTGAGTTCGGACTGTCGTCATCTGTCTTCACCAACGACACCAACCTGGTCTACCGGTTCGTGGACGAGATCGAAACCGGCATGACGCATATCAATTCGCCCACGACCGGAGGCGAAGCTCACATCCCGTTCGGCGGCATCAAGAACACGGGTTTGGGCGCACGCGAGCAGGGTTCGACGTCGCTCGATTTCTACACAGAGCTTAAGGTCGTGTACGTCGACTACACGGGAAGAAAGCGAGAAGGAAACCTCTACTGATCTCTTTACTTCGTGGTTTGATCCTGAACGGCGCTCTTGGGCCGTATGCTGCAACAGTGCCGGTGGCGGTTTTGTCTCCGCCGAACCGAAACACCACGGGCAGCGGCATGAAGAATCCCTCCGGCACATCCTCCTGAAGCACATTCCCCACAAACATCACTGACCCGTCCGGCTGAAGCTCAAATTTGTACTCGAGAGTGTATGACGGAAGATGCGTCTCGTAGACCCACT
>CAMLKY010000437.1 GCA_946480545.1 uncultured Acidobacteriota bacterium | reverse complement strand
GTGCTTTCGGGCGGATTCCGTGATCTTTTCGCCCGCGAGCATTCGCGCGATCTCTTCGACGCGTTCACCAGGCGAGAGTTCGCGGATCCCGATCGTCGTCCGGCTGCGTCCCATGGATTTCTCAACGGCGAAATGCGTGTCGGCGAGAGAAGCTACCTGCGGCTGATGTGTGACGCAAAGGACTTGCTGATCGCGCGAGAGCTGTCTGAGCTTACGGCCGACCGCTTCCGCGACGCGGCCTCCGATGCCTGCATCGATCTCATCGAACACGGCCGACCTTTCACCGCCGTGTGTGCCCGAAGTCGTTTTGAGAATGAGCATTAATCGCGACGCTTCGCCACCCGACGCAACCTTCACCAGAGGCTTGGGCGATTCACCCGGGTTGGCGGAGAAATAAAACTCGACGTGATCAAATCCTGCAGCGGTAAATCTTGTATCGTCTTCTGACGCGCCGCCGTCGATACGCACCTCGAATCGGGCCTTCTCCAGGGCGACGGCCCTAAGATTCGATTCGATGTCTTTCTCGAATTTAGGCCCCGCTGCAACACGCTTCTC
Source organism: uncultured Acidobacteriota bacterium (assembly GCA_946480545.1). The sequence goes on along the minus strand of CAMLKY010000437.1, from coordinate 2,621 downwards.
GCGCAGCACCGACGCTGCCTCGATATATCGCTCACGATCTTCGGCGAGTTTCTTTTCCAGTTGTTGTTCGCGAAACTCTGCCGTCTCAATGTTCTCGAGGCGCTTCTCGGCATCGGCAAGATGCGCAAGCACGTTCTCTATAGTTCCACCATACTTGCGCGTCAGTCGTGCGATCTCCGCCAGGCGGCCCTCGATCTCTTCAAGCCGCTCCGGTGAGAATTCGAGATGATCGCGGAAGTCGCGAGCCGTCGCGGCGAGATCGTCTATGACTGCGCGTGCGGTCGCGAGCGATTCGCGGTAACTGGCGAATCTGGAATCATATTCCCCCAACTCATCTGTCTTTCGCGCTGCCTTGTCGAGCGTGGCGATCGTTGAATCGTCCTGGTCATATAACAGCCTGTAGGCTTCGTCGCTCAGGGCCGAAAGCTTCTCGACGTTGTTCAACCGACGCTTCTCTTCTTCGAGCTCTGTGTCTTCGCCGGCTTTAAGATCTGCCCGGCTGATCTCATCGACCTGAAACCTGAGGATGTCCAACAACTGGAGCTTGTCCGATTCGTCGCGGCGGAGCTCATTCAGTTCCTTACGAGTTGCGGCCCAGGCTCGGTGTGCCTCGGCCGTCCGTGCACGCTCATCCGTTGCTCCTGCAAAGGCATCGAGCATTTCGAGATGGCTTGCGGGATCGAACAGCGATGCTTGCTCGCCCTGGCCGTGGATATCGACGAGAAACGCACCGATCCGTTTTAGAAGACCCTGCGTTACCAATTGGTTATTTACGAACACCCGGTTCTTTCCGGTAGTCGAAAGCTCGCGACGAACGATCAGCTCGTCGTCTTCAAGCTCGACTCCGCCTTCTTCCAGTATCGGTGTGAGCTCTCGTGCGGCTGAAATAGAGAATAGACCCTCGATTGTCGCCGATTGCTCGCCCTCCTTGATCAGATCGCTGGATACTCGCTGGCCCGTCAGCGCACCGAGGCTGTCCACGATGATCGATTTTCCCGATCCAGTCTCGCCCGTGAGCAGGTTGAGGCCCGGACCGAACTCGACTTCGAGCGAATCGATCAACGCTATGTTCCTGATCTTGAGAAGCGTGAGCATCGGGCTAGAAATAGTAAATAGTCAATCGTCACTAGAGGCAAGTCACGTCGCTCGCGGTATCAAAGGTCACGCTTTGGAAGCTCGCCCTTGATCCATCGCCCCAGGGAAAATATCGCATCCGGCGGGAACTTTGTTTCCATGTCCGGTGCTGTCCAATCGATCGTTCGATCTTTCTTGTAGAACAACAACTCAGCGAACTCACCGGTCCGCAACGGACGAGCGTTTCGCGTCGTGACGTAATAGTTCCTCGCATCGTATTCACTCAGTCCGAATTGCGATGAGAGCTTCCCAACAAACCTGATGTAAGCTGGTGCGGCGAATTCGGCGCGGCGCCGGTCGATGTTAACGGCGATGTCGGCAGACTGCGTCCGGCCAGGCTCTTTCGGGTCGACGATCGTGGCGTCCCGGAATACAAAATAGTAGATCATTCCCGACGTGTTCGCCGGAAGCGTTTCGTAGTGCACCGGACTGATCGTTTTCTCGCTCCCGTCCCCGAGTGCCCTCATCGCGGTCAGTATCGCGATAAAATTCATCTTTACGAGGAACATCTCGTCACGACTTTGAAGACCGCCGGTCTCGATAAGGATCACTGGCGTTCCCCAGGCCGAGAAGTTGTCGCCGAATGCCGTCGGCGTCCATTCGTCTCCATAGCGGCCGATATGACCCGGGATGTAAGGCTGGATCGCCGAGACCATCGCCGACACGAGTCGCTTGTTTCGCTCATGACCCTCGCTTGATGTCTTGGCCGCGTCGCCGTAGACGACGAGAAACGAGATCGCGGCCTGCTTATTAGTCTTGCCGGCTGTGGTCAGTGCGTTCTGGTTGTGAAGATTGAACCCGATATGCGGCGACCATTCATCACGCAAGCTTTTCAGCACCCGCGCCTCGGGCGTTTGCAGGTTGAGCGCGTCCCGGTTGATGTCGATGCCCTGGAGATTCCTGCGCTGGTAGAATTCTGCACCGTCCGGATTCAGCATCGGTACTGCCCGTATCGTCACCGCCTTTGCGATCCTCTTGACCCAGTCTTTATCCCGGTTCTTTTGGAGCACCGTGAACATATCGACTAAGGCGGACGTTGCCGTCGGCTCGTCGCCATGCATCTGCGACCAGAGGAAGACTTTGATCGGACCGGAACCAAACTCGACCTGGTAGATCTCGCGATTCGCGAAGCTCCGCCCGACTTCTTCTACCTTGACGCCCAACTTCTTGAGACCGTCAAGATAGTTTTTTAGATCCTTGTGCCGGACATTCGAAGGCAGGATGTTCGACACGTGTTCCTTATCCCACATGTCGGCGAACTCGGCCGGCGTTTGAGCTTGGATATTCATCAGGAATGTTATTAAGAAAAGTGCCAGGGAAAGCGCTCGGCTCATATGAAGGAAAGATTAGCATGACGAGTCGGGAGCGGGCATCTGAACCGGCAACCGCCGCAGGAGACATCTCGGATCGCATTGCCGCGCCAACCCACTGGAGCCCAGGCATCATGCCTGCAACGTCGCGGCATCGACGTCAACCGATTATGGTTC
>CAMLKY010000436.1 GCA_946480545.1 uncultured Acidobacteriota bacterium | reverse complement strand
GGGACTAGGGACTTAATCGGGGGATGAGGAAGATGTCGCTTGCGAAGTTTCCGCGGGCTACCGCAATGCGTTTTCGGTCCGGGGAGAATGCAAAGTTCGCGATGCGGCCGGATTCAAAGAATGTGATCTGCGTAGGTGGACCGCCATCCACCGGCTGGCGCCAGATGTTCGAAACGCCGCCACGAAGCTGGATAAAATCTACCGCCTTGCCATCCGGCGTCCATTCAATGACCTCTTTGCTTTGTCTGCCGGCCTCGCCCTCCCATTGCAACGGTACTGGAATGGCCGTGATGAGTGAGCCGTCAACGAATGACACGACCCCGATCTTTGGGAGCTGTTCCGTGGACGCGCTTTCCCACCAGACAAACGCGACCCGAGTTCCGTCAGGCGAGACAACAGGGTTAAGTGCATAGCCCGGAATGTCGGTTAACTTCACCGCTTCGCCGCCGTCGAAGGGTACTTTCCACACCGCGATGACTTCCGTGTACAGCGTGTAGACGACCCACCTGCCGTCGGGAGAAACACGCGGGTAAACGGCCGCACCGGAAGCCAGCCGTTTCGTTTCACCGTCGCTGATCCTAACTCGGAACAAGCCCGGACCCTGATCGTCAGCACTCTGACCCACAACGAAGTTCTTATCAGGGGAGATAGATGACATCCCGGCAGGACGGCCGAGCAGCTTTGCCGTGTTTCGACTGGCGACGTCCACCGTCCACGATTCGGCGGTTCGTCCCGCCTCGAACCGGATGCGATCGTCGGAGATCCAATCGAGTCCGCCCGCGCCATCACTTTTGTCGAAGCCTTGGGTCAACTGGACCGCATTGCGTTCGTCGCCGATCGGTGCGACCCAGATATGCCCATCCGCCTCGTGCTTGGCGGCCGCAATCGCTTGGCCGTCGGCCGAAATACTGATCGAGCTGTAGAGGCTGAGATTATCGCTCAGCTTTGTGGCTTCACCGCCGGGATACTCAACTCGCCATACTTCTCCGTCATTCACCAACGCGAGGATCGCATCACCGCTCGGCAGCCATGCGATCTGCTGGATGATGGCCCACGCGGCGGATGGGATCATGGACACGGCCCCGTCCGCTACCGAAATAATGCTGATTCGTTGGCCGTCCGAGAGCGACACCATGGCCACGTGTTTGCCATCCGGCGACCAGTCCGGCGATCTCAGAAACAAATTAGGTGACGAGCTGGATGCGAGCAGCTTCTCATTCCGCCCATCGATATCGGCAATAAGTATCGGGGAATCGCTCGCGTCACCTTTCACGCGCATGAACGCCACCTGTTTTCCATCCGGCGAAAATGTGAAGCTATGATTCGCCGCACCAGCCGCCACATCCACGACCCTCTGAACAGGCCCGCCAAGCATCGGGACGTGATAGAGCACATCCTTCATCACGAAATAAACACGATCGTACGGGCCGAAGCGGACCGACTTGATCGGTGACTCGACGTCAGTTAGCACGGGAACGCTACTCGCCGTCGAGATATTGCGTACCCATAGAGTGTGCCGGCGATCTTTGTCTGTGACGTAAGCCGCAAATTTACCGTCGGCAGAAATGGAGACCATGTGCGCGTTGCCGTCGGACGTGATCCTCCGGGCGTCTGCGAAGCGGAATACACTCGGCGCGGCTTTGTCAGGCCGGAGGTACCAGATACCGACGACGGTCAATACGGCAAGGAAGATCACCGCGGCGGCAAGGGGCAGGAGCCCGTGTCGTGACCGCGCACCCGCGAGTGCTTTTGGCTGATCATCGCGTTCCTCTTCGACCACGACACGCGTGTTGGTCCTCTCGACTTCGATCAGCTCAAAATCATCATCGCCCGCTACCTTTACATCGGCTACAAAACGATATCCGCGGCGTGGGATAGTTTCGATAAATTTCTCGCCGCTGCGTTTTTCATCGAACACGCGACGCAGAAGCGAGATGTTGTGTGTGAGATTGGTTTCCTCGACGAATGTATCGGCCCAAACCGTCTGCATCAGCTCGTCTTTCGTCAGGATGCGCCCCCCGGATCTGAGCAGGACAAGCAGGAGGTCGATCACTTTCGGCGGAAGCGAGATCACGTCGCCGCCGCGTTTCAACAGCCGCTCGTCCTCGCTTATCCGGTATCCCGAAAACTCGTAGACCCTGTCTTTGTGCTGTTCGATCATAGCTTCACAGGCAACGAAACCGCTCTGATCCGGCCGGAAGTTGCTCAAGTATAAATGCGAGCAATACCGCACTCCAAGCTTTTCAGGGGTGCTGCACCGGCCGGCGGATCCTTTACGAATACGCGAGTAATAACGTCGAAAAGATTGTGCGTTTCAAACAGGAAGCCCCGAAGTTACGACAAAAAGCGGTCGCTTCTTCGGAGCTTGTCCTGTTACTGCAAGCAGGCACGAATGCCTGTTACTTCAGTGACACATCATCGACACGGAATGTCGTCGGGAGCGTCGAATCGTTCGTCTGCCGGAACTGGAGCCGAACGGTTTGTCCCCTGTAGGACGCCATGCTGAACGAGCGTTGCGTGTAAACGCCCGCGGTGCCCTTGTTCAGATTGCTAAACGTTCCCAAAGTGCCGAGCAGAGTCCCGCTCGAGTTTCGCACTTCGACAAAGAGCCGGTCATACTGCGTCGTCGTAGTCGTCTCGCTCGATGTGACATTCAGCCAGAAAGTCAGGTTCGCCGTAGCGGTGGACGGGATCGTCACCGTCTGGTACGACTGGCCCGACACGCTATTGTTCACGCCAAACGAGCAGCTCACTGCCACCGCCCGGCGTCGGGGTCGGAGTCGGGGTTCCGCCGCCCGGGCACGTCCCTACACCAACCGCACACCACGCGGTAGCTGTCGCCGTCCACTGGCCGCTGCCCGAACCGAACAGATCGGTCGCCGCATTCAGCGTAGCGGTTCGTGCACCCGAGAAGTTCGTGCTCGACGTCATGTAGACGGTGAGCGCCCGGTACCAGATCCTCGCCGCATCGCCGGTGCCCATGCCGGTGACCGTCACACCGCTACGATGATGCGTGCCGCCGGCAGCCGCGAGATAGAACGCCTTGTTGCCGATACCCGAGTTGATGTGGACGCCGCCGTTATCACCAGTGCCGGTGTAACGGGTCGGGTAGTAGTCGTAGGAGCTGCCGTCGGCGACCGGGTCATTCATGTAACGGAGGGCGTCGCCAGCCGTGTTCGGGG
>CAMLKY010000435.1 GCA_946480545.1 uncultured Acidobacteriota bacterium | reverse complement strand
GCGATCGCAATGCAGAAAATAGCAGCTATTCTGATCATTTAGTCCTCCTTTTTTAGGTCGTAGTGAGCTAGCCCTTCGCATGATGGGGATACGGGCGGAACGCCCGCAACAGGAGACACGTGCTTGGCGACGCTCGCAGTGTGTTGCAGTTGGTGGAACGATTCTAACTTTGAGTAGGATCGAACGCAAACATCTGAGTGATGAGCGACGACCCGGAAGCGGCACGTTTAGAAGCGTGCGGAACCTAGAATTCGCTGTCGCTTGTCGCCCTCTCGCGCCGAGCCACACCGGATTCGTACGCGGCCTCCTCGACCTTCGCAGCGACGGCTTCGCCTACCCGGCGATCGAAAACCGAGGGAATTATGTAATCAGGATGGAGCTCGTCGGGACCTATTATCTCCGCGATGGCATGGGCGGCGGCGAGCTTCATCGGCTCGTTGATCCGCCGCGCCCTGCAGTTCAGCGCGCCGCGAAAGATGCCGGGGAAGCAGAGGACATTGTTGATCTGGTTCGGATAGTCCGAACGACCGGTTGCCATTACGGCGACGTGACCTTCAGCCTCTTCGGGCATGATCTCCGGTGTCGGGTTCGCCATCGCGAACACGATCGGGTCCTTGGCCATGTTCTTCAGGTCGGTCCGGTCGATCACACCCGGGGCACTCAATCCGAAAAATGCATCCGCACCTTTGATGATGTCGTGAATGCCTCCTTTCTCTTTATCCGGATTTGTATTTTGCGCGTACCAGTCCTTTACCCAATTCATGTTCTCCGAGCGCCCTTCGTACAACGCGCCTGTCTGGTCACAGCCGATGATGTTCTTGACGCCGGCGGCCATCACGATCTTTGTGCAGGCGACACCCGCGGCTCCGACACCGTTGACGACCACCTTGATGTCCTCCATGCGCTTGCCGACGATCTTTAGTGCGTTAATGAGAGCGGCGAGGACGACGACAGCGGTACCGTGCTGATCGTCGTGAAAGACCGGGATCTCGAGCTCTTCCTTGAGCCGCTCTTCGATCTCAAAACACCGCGGAGCTGAGATGTCTTCGAGATTGATACCGCCAAAAGCGACCGATATGTTCTTGATCGTCTGCACTATCTCGTGCGGATCTTTTGTGTTGAGACAGATGGGGAAAGCATCAACGCCGCCAAACTCCTTGAACAACTGCGCCTTGCCCTCCATCACGGGCATCGCGGCAGCCGGGCCGATGTCACCTAGCCCGAGCACGGCGGTACCATCCGAAACAACGGCGACCGTGTTCTTTTTTATGGTTAGATTGAATCGCTTCTCGGGATCGCGCTGGATCGCCTGGCAAACGCGCGCCACGCCGGGCGTATAGGCCATTGAAAGATCAGACCTGGTTTTGAGCGGGATCTTTGAGACGACCTCGATCTTGCCGCCGAGGTGCATTAGGAACGTGCGATCGGATACGTTCACGACCTCAATCCCGTCGATGTTAGTCAGCGAATCGATGATCTCGCGGTCGTGCACCTCGCTAGCTGCGTTGACCGTGATGTCGCGGATCAGAAAGTCCTTTCCGACACTGACGATGTCGATGCCCTCAATGTCGCCACCCGCATTCCCGATCGCCGTTGTTAACTCGCCCAGCTTGCCCGGTTTGTTATGGATCTTAACGCGAAGCGTGACGCTATAGCTCGCGTTTGGTGTTGGTGCATTCGTCACAGTTAGAAAAAGTATGACGAAAATGTTTTTTCGAAGCAAATGACTTGCTGGTCGGCATATGTTGCGGCGCCAATGAGCTTGGCAAACTGCAACCTGATGCGCAGACGCTCTGCAAAATGCCAACCATCCGAGGAAAAAAATCAGTAAATTCAGGGCATCGCGAAGAGGCGGCCGTACGGCACGGCTATTGTTAAGAAGGATGTCGAAGAGCCGCCACCGCTGTTTCCGGCACCAGCTCAAAACTGACATTCTGGAGGAAAGGTCATGGAACCAATCGTAGTCACCTATATTGCATACATTCTCATCAGCATCTTTCTGACCGTGTGGGTCGCCCGCACGCTGCACAAAAACGGTCGTGTGTTTTTGATCGAGGTCTTTGGCGGCGACGAAGCGCTGGCGGATTCTGTAAATCACCTGCTGGTCGTCGGATTTTATCTGATCAACCTCGGATACGTGACGCTTGCGTTAAAGATCGCCGAGCCGATCGCAGACACACAGCAGGGAATCGAGGCCCTCTCCTACAAGATCGGGCTTGTGCTGCTTGTACTCGGGGCGATGCACTTCTTCAATTTGCTGATCTTTCAACGGATCCACCGCCGGCCAAAGTTTTTTCGGAAGGGAACGCCCGTCGAAAGCGTAGTTCGGTAAGCTGCTAAACTTTGCGCCTTTGGGCTTTGCGGGAAGACCAGTTGTCGAGAATCGCGACCGATGGCTCCCGCAAAGCCGCAAAGGAAATCGTCAGAAAGCGGGCCGCAGCAGACATCTGAAGACACCGTGGATCTTCACATGTTCGCCTGGGACGCGGATGATGTCGTACTTGTCGTTTGCCGGTCGCATCTCGATCCGCGAGCCGTCACGATAGTATTGTCGAAGAATCGTTTCCTTCCGCTTTATCGTGACCACCGCGCAATCACCATCACGCAAATACGAACGCATTTCGATGATCGCGATGTCTCCTTCGCAGATCTGCTTTTCCGACATCGAATCGTCGGGAACACGAAAGGCTCGCACAGATTTCGGAGACAGCTCACCCAACATGAACATTGGAATGCCGAACGGTAGCGACTCCCACGGATCTGGTTCATGACCATTGAGCGGAGCATCAAGCCACTGCACTTCGTAGGACGACGGAGCAGAGACCTCGCTCCGGCCGATCTCGAGCTCGAAGCTTCCGTTGTCACGGCGGCGTTGAAGAAGACCCTGCTCTTCGAGAGCTTTGATGTGTTTTGCTATGCCGGCTTTTGAGGAAAGTCCGAGCTCGCGCGCGATAAGTTGATACGACGGTTTGTAACCGTGACTCTCGATATAGCGGATGATGAAATCGAGAACCTCTCGCTGGCGTCGCGTTCGAGTTGGCATCGGTGGAGAAGATTGTAAATCAAAAAATTTTTGTTGTCATCGGCGGAGGGAGTTCGTTCGTGGTTCGTTGTTCGTTGTTCGTGGTTCGTTGTTCGTGGGCTTGGTCACACGAGTCAGTACCACCTGCGTCAGCGGGTGGGTG
>CAMLKY010000434.1 GCA_946480545.1 uncultured Acidobacteriota bacterium | reverse complement strand
ATACACGGCGGCATCCGATCGCACGTCGCCATTGTAGTCACCGACCACTGGCTTGTCGCCCTAAACTCCCCACGGCGTGACCCCGCTCATCGCGCATAGACACAAACGTAGGCACGGGTTTACATTCCTCTGATGCAGTCGCCCCGAATAGTGATCGTCGACTACGGCACCGGGAACCATAACTCGGTGAAGAAGGCGCTGGATCGTCTATCGCTGAAGGTCGCGGTAACATCGTCCGCGGCTGACATCGCTGCGGCGGATAAGATCATTCTCCCCGGCGTCGGCCACTTCGGGAGGGCGATGACGAATCTCACAGAACGCGGGCTCATTGACTGCCTCAACGACGCTGCACTGAAAAGAAATACACCGATCCTGGGAATCTGTCTCGGAATGGAACTGCTTGCAAAAGGCAGCGATGAAGCGGACGTCGAGGGTCTCGGGTGGCTTGACGCGTATGCCCGGCGTGTCGAGGTTCCGAACGCGAGCCGTTACAAGGTGCCGCATATGGGTTGGAACGGTGTCAGGATAAGAAAGGCGAGCCGGCTGATGGACGGGATAGACGAGAGTGCGGAGTTCTACTTCGCACACTCGTATCACCTGGAGCTTGAAGAACCCGCGGCGATCGTGAGCGAAACCGAGTATGGTTCAGTGTTTGTTTCGGCGATCGAGCAAGGCAATATCTTCGGAGTTCAATATCATCCTGAAAAAAGTCACGATGCCGGAATGCGGCTGCTGAAGAACTTTGTAGAGATGTGATGTTCCGACCGAGAATCATCCCGGTGCTCTTACTGAAGAAAAGGGCGCTCGTGAAATCCGTCAGGTTTGGTCGCCATCAATACATAGGCGACCCGATCAATGCCGTTAGAATCTTCAACGACCTGCGTGCGGATGAGCTGGTGTTCCTCGATATCGAAGCCTCGAAAGAAGATCGGCTGGTCTCACTTGAGCTGGTAAAGGACATTGGCGAAGAGGCGCTGATGCCATTCAGCGTCGGCGGCGGCATCCGCAGCCTGGATGATATCGGGCAAGTGCTTGCCGCCGGAGCAGAAAAAGTAGTAATAAATACGCACGCCGGAAACCACCCTGATTTTATTAGACGGGCCGCCGATGCTTTTGCGTCGTCGTCGATCGTTGTTTGCATCGACGCACGTCGCAAGTTCCTTCGCGGCTCGAGAGCATGGGTCTGTGGCGGGTCGGTCTCCACGCGATTCACGCCGCTGGAGCTCGCTCGTATAGCTGAGGATATGGGCGCCGGCGAGATAATCGTTCAGTCGATCGAACGCGATGGCACAATGACCGGGTATGACACTGAGCTGATCCGGTCGATCTCTACGGCGGTCAAGATACCGGTCGTGGCACTGGGCGGAGCGGGCGACAGAAAGGATCTCGAAATAGCGTATCGCGAGGGTCGGGCCGATGCGCTCGCGGCAGGCAGCATGTTTGTATATCGCGATCGCGGTCGCGGAGTTTTGATCAACTATCCCGAAAAGAGGGAACTGTCCTTTGAGTGACTCTCTGCGGCTTCAGGGGATTCGCGAGAAACTCTTCTCGCAAAGCGCGGAAGCCGCAAAGATCGTGACCATGCACAACAGACCTTATCAACAATGCGCCCGCTGTGTGATGGACACGACGGACCCCGAGATAACGTTCGATAGCGACGGCTATTGCTGTCACTGTACTTCGTTTCTACAGAAGCGCGAGCGGCATACGTACCACGGAAAAGAAAGCGATGAAGCGCTTGATCGGACCGTTGAACAGATCAGGCGCGCCGGCCGCGGTCTTGCTTACGACTGCGTTCTCGGGATCAGCGGTGGTGCCGACAGCAGCTACCTGGCCCATCTGGCGAAAGACCGTGGCCTGAGACCGCTGGCCGTTCACATGGACAATGGCTGGAACTCAGACAAGGCCGTGCTGAATATCAAGAAGGTCACGGACAAGCTCGGCATCGATTACGAAAGTTACGTCCTCGACTGGGAAGAATTCAAGGACCTCCAACTAGCATTTCTCAAAGCTTCAGTGCCCGAGGCCGAAACGCCGACCGACATAGCCATCCCTGCCGCCCTGCATTACGTTGCCGCCAGGCACGGTGTGAAATACATCCTCAGCGGCGGCAATCTTGCGACCGAGGGCATCTTGCCGAAAAGCTGGCACTACGATGTCAGAGACCTCACGTACTTCAACTACATCCAGCAGCACTTCGGCACACGGAAGCTGAAAAAGTTTCCGACCTTCGGTTACAAACGTGAAGCCTGGTTCAAGCTAGTCAAGGGGATCCGGATGCTGTACCCGCTGAATTTTGTTCCGTTCGTCAAAGACGACGCGATCAAACTGCTCGAGGACAAGTTCGAATGGCTGCAGTACGGAGCGAAGCATCATGAATCGAGGTATACGAAATTTATCCAGTCGTACTATCTCTACGAAAAATTCTCCATCGACTACCGCCGCGCGGGAATGTCGATACTGATCTGCAGCGGGCAGATCGATCGCGAATCAGCGCTCGAAACGCTCAAGTCCAAACCCTACGAGACGGCAAAGATCGCTGACGACAAGCACTACATTGCAAAAAAGCTCGGCGTTCCATACGAGGAGTTCGAATGCATCCTCAAGCGTCCGGCGAAGTGGTACTGGGACTACCCCAACGATCAAAAGAAGCTGGCCTTCATCTACGATACGTATCGAAAAGTTTTCAGAAAGGAAAAGCTGGATAGATTTTGAGTCTCACGCAGACCGAAGCCTCGCGTTGACACTCTTACACCCGCTCAATAAACTCTCCCCGTGACACCCGACGCGGCCCTCAACCCAACCGAAGAGCCGAAATTACAACCCCCCTCCACCGCCGGAATGACGACAAAAGTCGTCAAGGGTTCCATGTGGACCCTCGCCGGAACCGTGTTCCCGCTGGGCGTAGCATTCATCTCCACACCGTTTATAATCCGGTTCCTTGGAGCCGAAGCTTACGGAGTCTTGCTGCTGGTCGGACTGATACCGACTTATTTCAATTTCGCGGATTTTGGAATGGGCGTAGCATCGACTCGATTTGGGAGCGCCGCGTATGGGCGAAACGATCCACAAACTGAAAGCGAGATCGTCTGGACCTCGGCTGGAATTGCATTGCTGTCTTCGCTTGTGGTCGCAATCCCGATATTTATTTTGTCGGGCTGGATCGTCACCTATCTACACGTTCCCGAACACTATTTCTGGCA
>CAMLKY010000433.1 GCA_946480545.1 uncultured Acidobacteriota bacterium | reverse complement strand
CGGATCCTGGGTGCGGGGCGCGTCGACGCTTGCCTTCTCGCCCGACTGCACATCCTCGATATATCCGGCGAGTGAAAACGCATCGCGTGCCTCCGGAAGCGAGTCGTACAGCGACTTCAGCTCGACATACGCCGCCCGCAAAGCGGTCGTATCTTTCTCGAATGTGCCGAATTCGATCTGGCCTGCGCCATGTGCGGCGAGAACTTTGTACAGCTTGAAGTCCTTATCTTCGTCATTGAATTCGGAAACCGCCGACGGCAGGTAGATGGTCTTTCCATCGCCGATGCGAGATTCCTGAGGGACGGCCGTCAGCGAGGCGATCTCTATGGACTTTCCGGTGAGACCTTCGATGTAGATGCGAAGCACCGTCTGGAAATCTTCGAGGTGGAGTCCGGCCCGCGTGTTTTGGAGGATCGCATTCGACTGTCGAGTTTCCAAAGCGAAGTAACTCCGACGTGCCTTCGGTGAATCGTTCGCCGTCTCACGAAGTCCGGTGGTGATCCAATCCTCGAACTGATCAATGCTTACCTTTCGTAATGCCGGGGCACTGGATCGAAAAGCAGCGAGGGCGCTTTCGGCGTCGGTATCGGCGATGCGGCCAGTCAACTCGAGAACGCGTTGCACCGCAGACGTTCCGTCCGCAGTCGGTTGTGAGGCGATCGCGCCGGCGTGTCTAAAGAACTTCGGCGTGACCCGCAGGAATGCGATCAGCACTGCATTCCCCTGTCGCGCGATCTTTCGAAGCACGGAGCACCACTCATCGAAGACGGCTTCGGCATTCTGCAGGACCGAGCTTCCAGACGCGATAAAGTGCAGCGTGACGCTCCCGCCGAATTCGAGGAACTCGGTCGCCCGCTCGGCGAGCTTAATGGCGCCGTCAGTTGAAAGCCCCTCGAACGCACCCGGCAAATTGGTCCAGAGATCTGCCGTCATGCCGCCAGTTCGCCCTGCGAACGTTGACGCAAGATGTAGAACCGCCGAGGCGACCTCGCGCTTACGATCGCCGAATGCATTGAGGGCGGTCGCAACCTCGGGAGTTCTCTGGAGGAAATCGGCGCTATGTTTCGCCGACCGGTTCGCGATCTCTAGAGCGAGCGCGAGGATGTCCCGGAACATCGGCTCGTCATTTACCGTCTCGGCAAGCTTTGGGATCAGAGCGAAGGTATCGAGGGCAACCGAGCTCGACAGGATCAGCTCGCGCGTGCAGATCTGAAATGCCAGGTGCCTTGCCGACTCGGGAATCTTCACAAGATCGCCGGCACCTCTCGCGAAAAAGGTGACGCCCGTCGCGGCGCTTCCCATGGCTAAACGGCGTCCAAGCTCGGCCCAGCTCCGCAGATCATCGGCGGACAGGATCTTTGCAGCATGCGGCGCCGCTTCGACAAACTCCCGGCTAACCTTTAATGAGATCGCAGCTAGTGCGGCGCTCATCTCGAGCGCGACGCGACGCTTATCAGCCGGCAGCCGGCCCAATCGCGCCGCGAGTCCAGTTATTGTTTGCTTCTTGTCGTCTCCCGGCTCGGCCACAACTCAAGTTTAGGAGGTGTGAGAGCGGTAATCAAAAGCTCAGTGATGGTGATCGTCGGCCACCTCTTTCAGCTTCGAAATATCCAGAAGCTTCGAAAAGTCGTCGAAGTGGAACATCGTCTCGTCGTGGCAATGTTCGCAGAAGAACGTCACGTCTTCACCGAGATACATGTCCTTGAGGTGATATGCGATAAAGCAACCGTAGCAACGCTGGATGCGTTTACCGAATTCGGTGATGGTATCGGGATGGTTTTCCATTATTCCTTGTTAAGAGTTTGACGTCGCTATCGCTCGGATCGCGGGCATCTCGCCAACGGACTGGAGCGCAGGCATCCTGCCTGCAACCGCCGTGGCTTCCGCGGCGTAAAGCGTATGGTTCGACAAGGTAACCGCTATTTCGGGCTTTGCCCTCACGCAGGCGGAATGCCCGCGCTCCGGTCACGCCGAGTCTGTCGCTCTTACTTCACAACTCCGCGCTTCGTCGTCTCGTAGAACTCTACGAGCATATCGACTTCCTTACAGTCGGTGATCTCGCTCTTTATTCGCTCAAGGGCCTGGCTAGTGTTCAGCTTTGCCGACAGGATCAGATGATAGGCGCGGTGCAGTTTCTCGATGGTTTCCTTTGAATAGCCGCGCCGCTTCATCCCGACGCGGTTCAATCCGTAGCACTTCGCGTGGTTTCCCTGGATGATGGCAAATGGCGGTGCGTCCTTTACGACGACCGAATAGCCGCCGACGAACGCTTCATACCCGACGCGACAGAACTGATGCACGCCCGAATAGGCACCGACGTTCGCCCGGTCTGAGATCTCAACATGCCCGGCAAGCGTCGCGGCATTCGCCATGATGACCTCGTTGCCGATCCGGCAATCGTGTGCGACGTGCGCCTGTGCCATCAGAAGGTTGTTATCGCCGATCTGCGTAAGCCCGCCACCGCCGGCCGTTCCGCGGTGGATCGTCACAAACTCGCGGATCTGGTTGTGCTTTCCTATCTCGGTCGCCGTCTCTTCGCCGGCATACTTCAGGTCCTGCGGAGCAAGGCCGATGGATGCGAACGGAAAGACATGGGTCTCGCGGCCCACCGTTGTCCGGCCGTCGATCACCACGTGCGAGTCCAGCCGTACGAGGTCATCGAGGACTACCGCCGGACCCACGACGCAGAAGGGGCCGACATGACAGCCGTCGCCGATACGCGCAGACTCACTGACGATGGCCGTCTCGTGAATGAAAGTCGTCATAGACCGCGGGATAGGATCAGGAAGCAGGCGAATCGCTGCCGGGCGCATCCGTAGCCTTGTTCGCACGCGTCACGGCCAGCCATGTGAAGATCGCCGCGGACGGGATCGCGAGCAGCAGACCCAGGATGGCGCCGCCGACGATCGTCACAACGAATCCAAGGAATGCCGTTTTTCGCTGGTGCTTGATAAAACCGACGACGAGAGGGATGAGACCGAGAACGACCCCGATTCCGACGTTTATGGCAAGCGAGTAAAGCCAGAACTCACGTGTACTAAGATTAATGGGCTCCATACAATTTTATTCCTTCGGCCGATCAGCGATTACGCTCATGATCTCGGCCTCGGCAGTTATCTTGCCGTCAACAGTTGCGACACCGCGCATCTTCTGGACCTTACTTCCCACTCGAAGGGCGGTGACCTCCAGCACCAATGTATCGCC
>CAMLKY010000432.1 GCA_946480545.1 uncultured Acidobacteriota bacterium | reverse complement strand
ACCCGAACGGTGCAGTAGTCGCGGGTGCGACAATTACCGCCCGCAACCTCGCAACCGGGATCGAAAGAACGACGACCAGTTCCGAAGACGGCACCTATACGCTAATCGGTCTGCCGCCGGGCGAATATGAAATCACTGCCGAAGCCGCGACCTTCAAGAAAGTTGTGATCAACCCGGTGCGGTTGACGGTAGGTCAGGCCGCCGAGCTTCGTATCCCGATGGAGATCGGTGCCCAGGACGTCGTCGTGAACGTGACAGGCGAGTCGGTTGAGCTCATCGAGACGACCAAGACCAATGTTTCGACCACCATCGATCAGACCCGCATCGAAAATCTTCCGATCAACGAGCGCAGCGCAACGGGCTTTGCCCTTACCATCTCAACCGTCGGACGTGACAATGGCCGTCCGGTCGGTCCCGCTCCGACGTCGGGTCTGAACATCGGCGGCCAGCGCGGCCGCTCGACGCTGGTGCAGGTCGATGGTGCCGACTTCACGGATAACTCGATAAACGCCGCACGGAGTACCGTCTCACAGGAAGCTGTTCAGGAATATCAAGTGACGACGAACTCGTACCTACCTGAATTCGGCCGGGCGACCGGCGGTATCGTCAACGTCGTGACCAAGAGCGGCACGAATGACCTGAACGGGAACGTCTTCGGCTTTATTCGCGATAAGAGCATCCAGGCTCGCAACGCATTTGCGCCGATCATCGACGGCGACCCGGACAAACGTCCGCCTTACACGCGGGTTCAGTACGGAGCCACGCTCGGCGGACCGATCGTAAAGGAGAGGACCTTCTTCTTCGGGTCGTTCGAACAGCGTCGGCGGCAGGAGTCGGGGTTCTTTACCGGTGACATCATCGGTCGCGACGCGAGCGGTGCTGCAACCTCAAGCATTGCGATCGGTGCACCGTTTCTTCCGGTATCGCAGACGTTCACAAATCTCACGCCGGCGCAGGTTGCGTACATCCAGTCAGCCCTGACAAGCGGCAACATGGCGCAGATCCAGCGCGGTATCGCTTATGCTCATCTCGCTTCGGCAGGCGGCCAGACGGCCTTGAACGGCGGAAGCTCGCTCATCAACTTTCTGCCTGGACTCGGCGTTCCGCAAGGTTCGCTCATCGGCGGACGCTTTATCCTTTCGGGTGTGCCGGTGCCGCTTACCCGTAACGCCGAGGGCGAGTTCATCGCGTTTCGCCCGCTGTCGCAACTTCGACGTATCTTCCCGATCTCGGAGGCAACGACGTATACGTCGTTCCGACTCGATCACCTGATCGTTCCTGGTCAGCAGTTGTCGCTCCGCTTCGGATACAATCCGAGCAAGATCAGCGGTATTCAGGATGAGTCGCAGAACCAGACGCTCGGACAGAACGATTATTCGCGTACCGGCATCCAGGACATCCGCGACACGTCGGTCGCATTGTCGCTCTCGAGCGTGCTTCCGCATGGAATGGTCAACGAGGCGTTCGTGAACTACGGACGCCGCCTTGCGAAGTTCGATTCGCAGGTGCCAAGCGTAGCGCACCAGATCGCCGGCACCGGTTTTATCGGATCGAATCCGTTCTCGCCAGTCGATCGCAGTGAGAATCGCTTCCAGCTTCGTGACAATCTGACCTGGGCGACAGGCGATCATATCTTCAAGTTCGGCGGTGACATCAATTGGATCGATATCCAGGCCGAGTTCGAGCTGAACTTTCCGGCGCTGTTCAATTTTGGTCAGCAGGCCGCCGGACCGCTTGTCTCGGTGGGCGGTGTCGGCTGCGATGCTGCATCGCTTGCGCAACGCTGTCCGGCCCTGACGGCCGTTCAGTCTTATGGTCTCGGATTCCCGAGCGTGTTCCTCCAGGGTTTCGGAAATCCCCGAAGTGCGATCAAGAACAAGCCGGTCGCGTTCTTTGCACAGGACACTTGGAAGATCCTTCGAAATGTGACCATCAACTATGGCATCCGGTACGACATCGAGTTTACGCAGGAGTTTGCTCCGACGCCGTTCACCGATCCGCTGACCGGCATCACCCTGTCGGCCCAGGACATCCAGGTCGCGCAGGACGCGCTTGGCGTCACGCAGGGGTTCCCGCGTGACTCCAACAACTGGGCGCCGCGCGTCGGTATCGCGTGGGACGTTTTCAATAACGGAAAGACGGTTGTTCGTGCGGCAGGCGGAATGTTCTATGACCACCCGCTGCTCGCCGTTGCTTTCAACTCGGACATCGGTGACGGATCGCAGCAGCAACAGGCTACGTTGCTGCCGATCGGCGGTCCCTCGCCGACCGGATTGTTCAACGCATTCCAGGTATTCCACGGAACGGTTTGCGGCGTGCAGGGTTCAAACCCGGCCATCTGTCCGCCCGGAGTTCGCACTCCTGGCGTGGCCGCCTCGGCACAGTATCTGTTCGGTCAGCAGCGCTTTAATCCGGCGACCTTTACGGGGTTCGGACCGATCCTGCCGTTCACGCTCCATGTCGCGAAGGATTTCCAGTATCCATATGCATTCCAGGGAAATCTCGGCATCGAGCAGATGATCGGCGATGACATGTCTTTCTCGGCGAGTTACATCACCGTCAACGCACGTCACCTCGCTCACCCGCAGGATGTGAACAACGTAAACACGTTCGCATTAACCGAGAATTTCCGTCGCTTCTTCGGCGTGAATCCCGGCAGCCTGTCGCAGGCGGCATTCGGGGTCTCGATCCCGAGCTCGGCTGCGGACCCGCGTGTCGTAGCATGTCCGCCGGGAGTTCCGGTTCCGCTTTGCTTCACGAACATGTCGGCGACCTGGGCGGCGATCATCCCGGGCCTCGTGGCGGCACCGCTTTCGAATCTTGGCAGCCGTGTCGTATCGCCGGTCGCGGCAAACTACTTCCGCCGTCTCGGACCGAATTACTTCTTCGTTAATTCGGTGACCGGAGGTCTCGTCAACAAGGCGATCTTCGATTCTGCGATAGCGGGAAGCCTTCGTTCGCCGGGCCCGATCAATCCGTACGCTGACGTCAACGCACAGCTCTCGGACGGCAACTCGTCGTACAACGCAATGAATCTTGAACTGAAGAAGCGGTTCTCGCAGAACATCCAGTTCTACGCGACGTACACGTGGTCGCACTCGATCGACGATTCGTCGGATCTGCAGACACTGCTCAAGCCGCAGGACAACACGAACTTCCGTGCGGAGCGTGCCGATTCGCTGTTCGATCAACGCCACCGTTTCGTGTTCAGC
>CAMLKY010000431.1 GCA_946480545.1 uncultured Acidobacteriota bacterium | reverse complement strand
CGCCGCACCGAAGCATCCGTACACCCAGGGTCTGCTCCGATCGGTACCGAAGCTGACGGCACACGATGTCGAACGCATAAGCCGTCTTAAGACTATTGAAGGCGTCGTGCCTTCGCCGACGAATCTGCCGGAGGGCTGCCATTTCGCTCCAAGGTGCGAATTTCGGATGGATCGATGCACACGCGGGGAGATCCCGCTTTATGAGTTGGAAAACGGCGTGCGGGTAAGGTGCGTGCTTTACGACGAAGAGTCCGGTGATGAAGTTGAATTCGAAAAGAGTTTATCTGCGGGTGCCGGAGCTTAATGACCTCGACGAGCTCGCAATGCTTTATCGACGGAGCCGCCGGCACTTTGCCGGCTTCGCCAGTTCTCAGTATACCCGGCGAACTCACGAGATCGCCGTTCAAAACGCCGACACTGACTCGAACAAGTCGTTTCTCATTTGCCGATCGGATGACGACGCGATCGTCGGCACCATCAACCTTCGTCAGATCTTTCACAGATCGTTTCAGAACGCCTACCTGGGGTATCAGTTGTTTGCCGGCTACACAGGGAATGGTTACATGACCGACGCGGTCGAACTTTCGCTTAGATGCGCTTTCCTGAAGCTCAAGCTTCACAGGGTCGAGGCGAACGTCCAGCCTGCAAATCTTGCCTCGATAGCGGTGCTGCAACGGAACGGTTTTACAAAAGAAGGATTCTCAAGGCGGTATCTGAAAGTCGGTGGCCGGTGGCGCGACCATGAACGATGGGCGATACTCAAGGAAGATTGGCTGGCGCGTAAGAAGGATGGAGGGAGTCGCAACAAAAACAACGGCTGAGCATCTGCTTGATGTACGCCGGCTCGTGAAGCACTTTCCCGTCGACAACAGCGATGACGTAGTCCAGGCTGTCGACGGGGTGACGTTTTCGATACGACCCGGCGAAACGCTCGGGCTCGTTGGCGAATCGGGCTGCGGAAAATCTACGGTCGGTCGATGCTTGCTGCGGTTGCAGGACCCAACCTCGGGCGAGGTCTTCTTTGAAGGCCGCAATATTCTCGAATTAGAAGCCGAAGAGCTGCGTGCCCTGCGCCGCGAGATGCAGATCATCTTTCAAGACCCGTACGCGAGTCTGAATCCCCGTCTAAACATCTTTTCAATCGTTTCTGAGCCGCTGAAGATCCACGGCGTGACGAGTAAGGCCGAGCGACGTGCGCGTGTCGCCGACCTGTTATCGAAGGTTGGCCTCGATCCGAATTACATGCACCGCTACCCGCATGAATTTTCGGGCGGTCAGCGCCAACGGATCGGGATCGCGCGGGCGCTGGCATTGAATCCAAAACTGATCGTTTGCGACGAGCCGGTATCGGCGCTCGACGTTTCCGTTCAGGCACAGGTGGTAAACCTGCTCCAGGACCTGCAGTCGGAGTTTGGACTCACATACCTTTTCATTTCACACGGCCTTGCGGTGGTCGAGCATATCTCCACGCGTGTCGCCGTGATGTACCTGGGCAAGATCGTCGAGATCGCGGATGCGCAGGAGCTGTACAAGAATCCGCTGATGCCGTATACAAAGGCGTTGCTCTCCGCGATCCCGGTACCGGATCCGAAACAGAAGCGAGAACGTGAGATCGTCCCCGGACACGTCGCGGCATGCATCCGGATCGACGGATACGACGCGGCGCCTGTGGCCGAATGAAGCTCGAAAGAACCTTTTTCCGATTTGAACCGTATTTGAACTGTTCACAAATAGCTCTACCAACAACAATCTGAGAGGAAGAACATGAATCGTCTTGCTGGAATCGTTGTAGCCGCAGTAGGTCTAGTTGTAGTTGTTCTCAGTGTCGCCAAGGTTATTCCGGGGCTCGGTCAGCCGGGGGCGCTGCTGATTCTGCTCGGTGCACTGATCTTCGGGCTCAGCTTCGTCAAAAAGCCGGATACCGAAGGTGCGGAGCGCATGTCGACGCCCGCGACTCTGATAAACATATTCGTTTCGCCGGCCGAAACTTTTCAGAATCTCCGACGGCATCCCCGGTGGCTTGTCGCGGCGATCATCATCTCGCTGCTTGCTACGGTGTTCCTAAATCTCTTCCTCTACAGATTGACGCCGGAGCGGGTCGCGAATTATGCGATAGACAAGACGCTTGAGCTACCGATCATGAACGACGAAGCGCGTAAGCGGGTCGAGGCCGGCCGCGCCGACGCCATCGCCCAGAACAAGGATCCGGTTCTCAAAACGGGCCAGGCAGTCAGCGGATTCGTCGGAAACGTTTTCAAGTATGCGTTCTATGCCGTGATCTTTTTGGTCTTCGTGATGGCGATGGGCGGACGCATTAACTATTGGCAGGCCCTGTCGGTGGCTGTCTATTCGATGTTCCCGGTGGCGGTCATCAATTACATCCTTGGTTCGGTAATTCTATTCCTCAAGGATCCGGTCGACATACACCCGATACTCGGGCAGGGAAATCTGGTGCAGGATAACCTCGGATTCCTTTTTAATCCCGGTGAAAGCCCGGCTCTTTATGCATTCGCCTCGCATATCGGCCTGCTCTGGTTTTATTGGATCTGGCTGATCGCAACGGGTTTGAAGAATGCCGGAGAAAGGGTGTCGGGTGGACGATCGCACTTGTCCTCTTCGCCGTCCTGCTCGTATTCGGCGTCGTCTTCTCGTACTTGTTCTCGGGATTCATGAGCTAAATGTTTTGCTCTCTGCGAGCTTGGCGAGCCCAGCGGGCGGATGATCTCACGCCGAGGTCGCCAAGCTCGCAAAGTCGGACTCTAGCTGTTACTCGTATCTCAACGACTCTATCGGATCCAGACGCGCGGCTTTCCATGCAGGCCAGAGGCCGAATATGATCCCGATCCCGACGCTCGCAAAGAAACCGGCGAGCGGAGCCCACAAGGGAACGTAGGCCGGAAAGATCAACGTCACAACAAAGGTCAGCAACCAGCCGATCACGAGTCCGAGCAGTCCTCCGAAGCCGGTCAGCGTCGCCGCTTCGATCAAAAACTGCAGCAGAATATCCGACTGCTTCGCCCCGACGGCTTTCCGAATCCCGATCTCGCGTGTCCGCTCGGTCACCGACACCAGCATGATATTCATCACGCCTAGACCTCCGATCATCAGCCCCACAGAGGAGATGACGACCATGAAGATAAACGTCATCGCCATGATCGAACGGAAGCTGTCGATGATGCTCGCCGCCGTTTCCATCGCGAAGTTATTCTTCTCACCGA
>CAMLKY010000430.1 GCA_946480545.1 uncultured Acidobacteriota bacterium | reverse complement strand
ACGGGCTCGTGTCGGAATCGGCCGCGAGCGATCCTCAGAGCGATTTGATCCCCATCGACTCCGTGATACTGGTTGAGGACGGCGAGGCGTACACGCACTCGACGGCAGCCCTGAAAATCGTACGCCGGCTCGGCATGCCCTGGTCGCTGCTGTACGCGTTTATCGCCGTCCCGAAGCCGATCCGGGACTTCTTTTATCGTCTGTTTGCGAAGTACCGATACCGGATGTTCGGCCGAAAAGATCAATGCATGTTGCCGTCGCCGGAGGTTAGAGCTCGTTTTTTAACTTGAGACCTACACTTTTGCGAGCTTTGCGAGCTCTGTGTGAATCAGATCTATCTCACGCAGAGCTCGCCAAACCCGCAAAGGAACAAGATGAGTTACTCACTGGACATACTGGAATTCCCGCGGCTCCTCGACCTGGTTGCGCAAAATGCGCAGACGCCTATGGGGTCGTCGCGGCTCTTCGACTGTCAACCGTTCTCAAGCCGTGCCGATCTCGACCGCGCGCTCGCTGCGATCACGGAAACCACCTTCCTTGGCGAGGAGCGCCAGGTGACCTGGTCGTTTAGCGGATTGGAAGATCCGGCGGACGCGGTTGCGATACTCAAGATCCGGAACGCGACGCTCGAGCCTGCTTCCCTGCTCGAGATCTCGCGTGTCTGTAATCAAGCGATATTCGTACGCTCGTCGATCCAACCCGAAAAAGAATTAGTCCCGACACTTTGGCAGATCGTTGAGTCAATTCCGCCCAGCCTCCTTGCCGCTTTGGAGCGGATCAACAAGAAACTTCTCCCGAGCGGTGAGATCGACGATTCGGCCTCGCCCGAACTTGCACGTCTCCGTCGCGAGATAAACGCGCAGCGGGCTCGATTAACAAAGTCGCTCGAGTCTGCGATGCGGAGTGCCGGCGACGCGATCCAGGACGCGATCGTGACTGTCAGGAATGATCGTTTCGTGATCCCGGTGAAATCCGATTTCCGCGGCAAGGTCGGTGGCGTTGCACACGGATTTTCATCGAGCGGTGCTACTGTCTTCGTCGAACCCTTGGAAGCGATCGAGGCGAACAACGAGCTTCAGAATCTGAAAGGCAAAGAAGAGCGCGAGGTCGCGCGTATCCTGTTCGTTCTGACGGAAGAACTACGCGAGCAGCTACCGGCCGTCGAAGCCGCGGTCGAAGCTGTGGCCGAGCTGGATTTTATCAAGACGAAGGTCGAGTTCGCACGGCGATTCAACGCTGTGGTGCCGGAGATATCGGACGACGAGATGTTGCAGTTAGTCGACGCAAGGCATCCCCTGCTTGAGGAGAACCTGCGCCAACATTCGACGGCACGGGCGTCTGACACTCGTTCTGTGTCTTCCGTGCATTCCGTGCTTAAGAAACCGGTAACCACTGAAAACGCTGAAAACACCGAAAGGAAACCGACTCAGAATCCGCAATCCGAAATCCGCGAACCGCAATCCAACGAGATCGTCCCATCAAGTTTCACCCTCACCCGCGATAAGTCTGTCATGATCATCTCCGGTGCTAATGCCGGCGGAAAAACCGTCGTGTTGAAGACCGCGGGGCTTCTCAGCTTGATGGCGATATCAGGATTACCGGTGCCGGCGACGAGCGCCCGCGTTCCCTTCTACGCATCCGTGCTGGCCGACATCGGCGATCATCAGTCGTTAGCCGCCAACCTTTCGACATTCTCGTCGCATATGTCGAACATCGCCCGGATGATGCACGAGTGTCGTCCGCCCTCCCTCGTCCTGCTCGATGAAGCGGGCACCGGAACCGATCCCGAGGAAGGCTCGGCTCTAGGCGTCGCGATCGTCGATCATTTCCGACGCAATTGCAACGCACATGTGATGGCTTCGACACACTATCGCGGTTTGAAGATCTACGCGGCGAACGATCCGGGAGTCATCAACGCCTCGGTCGAGTTCGATGAAAAGACACTGCAGCCGACGTATCGATTGCTGATGGGTTTGGCCGGTGCTTCATCGGGTATCGAGATCGCACGCCGCTTCGGGATACTACCTGAGGTGATCGAGCACTCGCGCGAGAATCTGGATATCTCAGCACAAGAAGCGGAAGCCTATCTGAGGAAACTCCAGACAGAAAGTCGTGCAGCAGAAGATCTGCGTATCGCGCTCGAAGAAGAACGCGAGGCCGTCGCGATGAAATACGCCAATCTCGAGATCGAGGCCGGCAAGCGTGAAAAAGTGCGGCAGAAAGAATTCGAAAGCACGTTGGCCCAGACGGTCGACGCATTCGAACGCCAGTCGGCTGCATTCCTAAAGACGATCGAGGACAAGGCGCTTCGAAACAAGCTCGACAAAGAACGTGCGGCGAGGAAGGCGGAATTGAATCGGGCGATGGTGGCTAAGGTTAGCGACGCGGGGATGTTGGGCGGCGACCGTGGGTCAGTACCGCCTGCGTCAGCGGGCGGGTCTGCTCCGGCTGCACTGACAGTTGGCTCGAGCGTCGTTACTTAGTTTGGCAAAGTCGGCCGCATCGAGAAGATCGACAAAGACAACGCCGAAGTCCTCGTCGGCGGAATCCGCCTGAGGGAGAAGGTCGCAAACCTACGCCCCGCCGAGCCACAGGCAGAAGCCCGACCCGTAGGGAGGGTGTCGACGACAACAAAGCCCCTCGACGCCCCGGACGCACCGGCCGAGCTCAACCTCATCGGCAAAACGACCGCCGAAGCCGATTACGAGCTCGACCGCTTCATCGACGAAGCTTACATGTCTTCGCTCCCCCGCGTGAGAATCATCCACGGCTTCGGCACCGGCGCCCTGAAGAACTACGTGCATCACTTCTTGAAGAACCACGACCTCGTAGAACGGTTCGGATTCGCTCCGGAGAATCAGGGAGGACATGGAGCGACGATAGCGGAGATGAAGGCATAGCACCGGACACGCTCCGGGCGCCGGAGGTGCGAAAGAACATAGCCAGCGGCGAAGCCTCTGGTCGCAGTACAATTTGGCGTTCTTGCGGTGGAGTCCTCGGAGATCGGCGATTCGTTCTCTCGCGGCTTCACCGCTACACAAACCTGCGGTGGGCACCCGGTGACGCTCTCCTCAACCACGCCTACATCCTCCTTCCTTTTTTCGCTACAATACCTTCACCGACGAACTGACTAGTGCTCTACGAACAATACTTCATCGACGATCTTAAAGACCGTGCCGACTTGGTGCGGATCATTGAGCCGTATGCGCCTTTGAAGAAGAAG
>CAMLKY010000429.1 GCA_946480545.1 uncultured Acidobacteriota bacterium | reverse complement strand
TCCGCCACAGACAAACGGCCCCGAAACTATTGGCCGTGGTACAAGAACAATCGGGATCGGTCGAGGAACAATTGCAATTGGTCGCTGAACAATCGCAATTGGTCGCTGAACAATTGGGATTTGTCGCTGAACAATCGGGATTTGTCGCTGAACAATCGCAATTGGTCCCTGAACAATTGGGATTTGTCGCTGAACAATCGGCATTGTTCGGCGAACAATCGCGATTTGTCGGCGAACAATTGGGATTGTTCAGCGAACAATTGCGATTTGAACCATTCAAATTATCGGTTGCAGACAAAAGAAAAGGGCGGTCTCGCCGCCCTTTGGTGAAAATTAGTAATAAAACCGGACATAACGTCTCCGCCGAACACCGTCATCCCAGTAGTAACGAGGAACCATCCGGTAACGGCGGTTTCCAACCACCGAGCGGCGGTACTGGCCGTAATTTCGGTAATAGGATCCGTTACGCCAATAGCCCCGGTTCCGGTTTCGATTACGCCATCGCCGTCGTCGCGGCTGGCTGTAGGTGTAATAGATCTGAGTACCCGAGCCGGTGTTGAAAGCGGTTTCCCTTGCCGGGACCGCGGAGTATCCTTCGAGCGGCAGACCGATCATCATCGTTAGACCCATGATCGCAAGGATTGTCAGTTTTCTGTACATATTGCTACCTCCCTGGTTTAAATCTTTAACGCCGCAACGACTGTGCCGTTGCAACACTTTGCATCCGTATTACCAGACGACTTTGCAAAAATTTACCGACGAGAATGTCGAACAAATTCAAAGCAAAGTATACCCCATGACCGATTCATAATCTGCGACAAAGTACAGTCCGACTTACAGTTCACAGAACATTCATAAATTTGTGCATTAGGTGCAGGTTTTGCGAAAGGAACTAGTTCAAGGGGATTGCTGAGGGCCGTCGCCTCGGCCGTTAGCGATCACGGCGAACACAACATAGGAGGATTAGTCAAAAATGAATCACAGTACACGTGTGCCTAAAAGTGGGGTCACTTTTAGGACAAACAATCGTACGTTTCTTGGGGCCATGGCCTTTGCCATCGGCCTCTTGTTTATTGTCACCGCGATCTTCAGATCGCCATCCGGTGCCGAGGTAAAAGCATCGGCTGCAGAACTTGAGTTCCAGGGCGGAGCAACGACAGAGATGTTGAACTATGCTCTGAACTTTGGGGAGGCCAGCGACTTCGCAGTCTTCGGCGGACGACACGTTCGCAACCAGGGCGAGTCGGTGTTCCGCGGACGCGTTGGCAGCGGTGGCGGCTACGAGGGTATCCCCGGATTACCCGACGGACCGGCAATGGAGAGCTACGGCCAGGCAAGGCAGGACATGAAGAATGCCCTGCGTTGGATCGCTCAACTTCCCTGTGCAGAGACGAGTGATACGAATCTCGCGGGCAAGACCTTCGGACCCGGCGTCTACTGCCTCAGCTCAGCCGACCTCGCTGGTGAGATGACGATCACCGGCGGTGGCGATCCAAATGCACGATTTGTTTTCCGCGTCGCAGGTGGATTTAATACCGCGGCCGACTCGAACATTAAACTCGTCGACGGCGCTCGTGCGACGAATATCTACATCATCGCTGATGGCGCCGCAACGCTCGGTGCGAACAGTCGTATCAATGCGAACGTGATCTCGCGCACATCGGTCGCTATCGGAAGCGGCTCAAACGTGACCGGCAAAACGATCGGTGTCGATGGCGACGTCAATATCGAGACCAGCTCGGTTGGCGGCGGCACCGGTTTCATCGAGATCTGTAAGGCGCTTTCACCGAACGATCCTATCGCGGTCGGGACGATCTTTAACTTCACGGTTACCGGCGTCACCGGCAACATTCAAGTACCGGCAGGTGCCTGCTCGGCGCCGATCAGCGTCGCGGCCGGCAATGTGACAGTCACCGAAGCGCTCAGGGCGAACACCGCCGTTATAAGCATTGTGACGAATCCGGCGAATCGACGCGTAAGTTTCGATCTCGCACTGCGGCAAGTGGTCGTTGCAGTTCCTGAAGGCGACGTCAACGATCAGACGGTCGTGACATTCACTAACCAGACAACGCGAACCGGCACACTCGAGATCTGTAAGCGAGCGCTCGATCCGGACGTCACAGGATTCTTCCAGTTCACCGTCCAGGGGGTTCCCGGACAGACGTTCTCAGTTCCGGTCGGATTCTGTACCGGCCCGATCACGGTAACCATCCCGCAGGTTCCCGGAACGGACTTCACGGTAAACGTGACCGAGCTCGCACGTCCGAACTTCAGGCTCGAGAACGTGACAACGTTCCCGGCGACGCGATTCAATTCGTGGACGCCAAACCAGGGATTCGATGCTAATGGCAATCCGCTTCCGAACAACACGAACGGCGGTTTTGCTAATGTCGATCTGATCGTCGGCGGCGGCGTTAGTCAGCAGACGACTGTGAACTTCTTCAACCGTTCGCTTCCCGGCCAGATCAAGGTCTGTAAGATCACTGCCGATCCGGCAAGTATCCCGGTCGGAACATTGTTCCGATTCACGGTTTCCGGTCTTGCACCGACCAGCCCGACGCAAACACTTCCGGGTGTTCCCGTAACCCGTACGGTCGACGTCCCGGCAGGTCCTGATTCGCAGGGCGGATTCTGCCAGTTTGTCGAAGGCACGTTCGTCGTAGGTGAACCCGTGCTTATAACCGAGACCGGTCTCGCACCCGGACAGACACTGCCCGGCGGCGCGACCTTCGCCGACACACGCGTCTCGCGCATTCGCGCTTCGACGGCGTTCTCGCCGACTCCCGTGACCGTGCAGACGGCCGGCGGACCGGTTGTGATCAATGCGCCGAACCCGAACCTCGCGAATCGTACGGCGGTCATACCGGCACGCAATACGACGGCAGAGGTCGACTTCACCAACTTCGTGTTCCGACCCGCGATCCTGAAGATCTGTAAGATCGCAGGCGCCGGTACACCCGTTGGAACGAACTTTACCTTCAGTCTGTCGCTCGTCAACCCGTTGACTTCACTCCCGGTCGACACGACACCGTTTACGATCCCGGCAGGGTCCTGCGTATTCGCACAGGGTCCGTTCCCCGAGAACGCAAACTTCCCGGGTATCGGAACGTTCAACCTGAACACGCAGATAGTAGTGACCGAGGCTGCAGCAACCGGCTTCAACGTTACGGCCATCACGTCGCCGACCGGTAACCCCGTGACGGTGAGCCTGCCGAACAGGACC
>CAMLKY010000428.1 GCA_946480545.1 uncultured Acidobacteriota bacterium | reverse complement strand
TACTGACCCGTCCGGCTGAGGCTCAAATTTGTACTCGAGAGTGTATGACGGAAGATGCGTCTCGTAGACCCACTGTTTGAAGAACCAGTCGAGGTTTTTGATGTTGTAACGCTTCGCGATCGGAGTTCGAACGATGTGTTCGTTCGCCACCCTTCTGAAGTCGTCCGTCGATGCCGCGCCGTTGCGATGGCGATTCACAAAATCGCGCATCATGTCGTAGAAGGCATCACCACTGCCCGACGACGGATCTGTAAACATGAAGTGAAGCATCCGCAGCACCAGAGCTCCCTTGTTGTAAACGAGCGTCTGGTATCCGCCCAAGGTTTTCGTCGAGCTGAGCCGGTGGCCGAGGACGATCGGGCCAACGTCGTTGAGCCTGCCTTTGCCTTGACCAACGAGCGTCTCGGGCGGTCGCCGCAATGACGCTCGCATGTTATCGATCAGATTCTCGGCGGCTTTGGGACTATCGCGGAGTGCGGTGTAAAGAACGCCCGAATACTCGGCGAAACCTTCGCTAAGCCACTGGTCGCGATAAGATCGCCAGGCGACAATGTTCCCCCACCACTGGTGACCGGTCTCATGAGCGATGAACGAGTAGGTGAACTTATTCGCGCGGTCAGCGTTCGGGATCATGAGCATCGATGGGAAACCCTGCCCAAATCCGTACGGATGGAACGATGCGGAATATGTATTGTACGGGTAAGCCCCGAAAAGCTTGTGAAAGTAGCGTACCGAATTGCTCAGCTCTGCAAGAATAAAACTCTCTTTCAATTCGACGGTGCCTATCGAGTTGAACTCGAGCGGCAGCGTTTCATTTGTGCCGTCCCATTTTGCCGTTTCCGCGTGACGGACGAAGGGCCCGAGTGCAAACGTTGCCAAAGCGATGGGATGTTCCATCCGGTAGCGCGTGACGACGAAGTCTTTATTCTCCGGTGAAGGCTCCTCGGAGATCCGATCACCGACCGAGACTATTTTGAGTTTTCGCGAATGTGTGAATTTGGTCGAGTACTGTGCGCGATCCAGATATCCGTGACGCGGGTACCACGACACGGTAGATCGTGGATAGGAGAAGTCGAGAGAAGATTGCAGCTCGGGCTGCTCCATGAAATCGCCCGCCATGCTGATCTCGAGTTGGACCTCGGTACCGCGGGCGAGGGGAGCAGGCAGGAAAACCGTGAAACCGCCTTCCCACTCTTCCTGCGCGAATTCCAGATCGGGACCGCCAGTCAGTTTCACACCGCTCACGCGAAGCTGCTTCTTCAAACGCTCGTTTTCCCATCGGCTCAACGATTCTCCGAGAGAGAACGGGATAGCGACGGTCCGATCCGATAGAACGTTCATCTTGATCGCTGCCCGAAGCCCCACTTTACTTCGAGGGTTTCGAAGGTCGAGCTCCATGTCGTAATTCAAGATGTCCACGAGGTCGTTCAGATCCGAGTAATCCACGGTCCGACGCTCGTAATCAGAAAGACCGTAGAAGGCCATCAGCACCTCGCTCCGGTAAAGACTGTCGCGATCGGCGAAGATCACCCCGCGTTCGCCCCCGTTCAAACGGAAATTCGATGTAGGAATTCGCGTCTGCGGATCAAAGACGTAGCTGAACTCCTTCATCTTCCCCCCATGGAAGGTACCCATGAACACGCCGGGCGATTCGTTGTTGAGAAGCGAGAGAGCGAGCCGGGCCGCGATGTTTGCTCCCGTGTCCTCGCGAATTTCGCGGTCGTGCTTTGTTGCGGATTCCTGGGCCTGCTGCGGGATCTGCATTGCCTGGGCCGCGGCCGCGATCGTTTCCAACGAGCCGTCGGAGACTCGAAAGACCGCCGATTTGAAATCGCTTTCGACCAGATCGGTCTTGAGCAGCCTCTGCACATTCGCCTTCTCGAAACTTGTATCCGGAACCGGCGCCACAAATCGGCCTTCGCCGATGAAGACTGCTCCCGTGTGCTTGCCGTTTACCGGTTGCGCCAAATAGACGGTACCAGTGAGGGTGAGGGTCACACGATCGCTCTTTATGATGGCCCCGGTGACGCTTGCGCCTTTTACAAGATTAAAAGCAGCGATCTGCTCGTAGAGAGCTTTACCGCCCGCCTGTGCGGAGACCGACGCAAAAAACGAGCAAAGACACAGACATATGCCGAACACGGCGGCGATTATTGATTTGGCTAACATAGGGTTAAAGCTGGGCGAGTGGTGTTTTGACAATCGTGAATCCTATTTGACGTCACCGGAAACGTCAAGGAATACGGGCTGTTTATATCTTCAACACGGTTCCGAATTCTGTTATCATTCGCCTGATTTTCCCAGCTATCCGGTCCTATCTCCTTCTTTCGAATTGATGAACAGCCAACGCTCGCGTCGGTAGCATCGACTTGTATGAATTTAAGTAACGACGTTTACGTTTTCTGGAAAACTGAACTCTGTCGCACGGCGCTAGTGGTCGCGGGAAGCAGTTTCATCACGCTTTCCTCAACGACGGTGCACATATCGAAGGTCCTGAAATGACGCACGAATCGACAACACACAATCAAGCCGTCGGAAAGCACCGCGACCTATTTTTCTTCGCGGCAGTTTTGATCCTTATCGCAGCCGCGATCATCCGTTCATCGATCACCACGAGCCTCGACAGTTTTACGTACGATGAGGGATACCACATCGGCGCCGGAGCGGTTCACGTTCAGACCGGCGACTTTCGGCTGAATCCGGAACAGCCTCCACTAACAAAGCTCTGGGTTGGCGCTTACGTCAGTCTGCTCGGCTATAAGATCTCGCCGTTGCGGGCTTTCGCTGACAAAGAGGACGAACGGAATTTCGTCGAGGGCGACGCCTACGTAACAAACGATCCATTTGTCTTGCAGTCCAGAGCGCGAACGGCGATGTTTGCGTTGCACGGGCTTCTCTTACTGCTTTTTGCGATCGCGGCTCGCAGAGTTTTTGGCGATGTTGTTGCGATCGGCGCCATCCTATTTCTCGCGATCGACCCAACCGTCGCCGCTCACATGCCGGTGGTGATGACCGATCTGGCGATCGCCCTCACATCCGGTATCGCGATTCTGACTGCTGTTCGGGCTTTTCAAACCTGGAATGTCTCCGACCTGATCTTTGCCGCTCTCGCGACGGGACTGGCGTTGAGTGCGAAGCATTCCGGGATCATCACGCTTATCGCCGTCGCGAACATCGGAGCGGTGATCGCGATCTTTTTTACCCGCGCTGCCGGGTTCGCCGAG
>CAMLKY010000427.1 GCA_946480545.1 uncultured Acidobacteriota bacterium | reverse complement strand
CGATCGGTTGTATTGATGATTTCGCGTCCACTCATTCCACGTCTGAAACTGCGTCGCCTGTGCCGGGAGATGCTCGCGCTTGTAGTTCATCGGGATCGCAATAT
This sequence comes from uncultured Acidobacteriota bacterium, assembly GCA_946480545.1. Next base: position 3,121 of record CAMLKY010000427.1, on the reverse strand, counting down.
CGAGAATTCCCTCCTCGGTCCATGCACGCCAATCCTGATAGACGCGCCAGTATGCCTCGGCCGAATTCCACAGCGGTTCGGTCGTCGGTCCGCCGCCGAACGCGATCAGCGAAGCCGAAATTTTTACGTGCGGCTTCTCCTTTACAACGTTAAGGTACAGACGCCGAACGACATTAGTTACCTGGTCGCGACGCCATTGCATCCACAGCGGATCACCGGTCGCTGGAATACCCGTTCGCTCGTGACGCGTATTGAACCGCTCGACACTGGTCGTGTTGTAACCGATATTCGTTCCGTTGGCAGGCGTTTGGCCAGAAGCGGTAAACTCGGGGTAGCGGATGCGGTCGAGGTGCAGGCCGTCGATGTTGTAGTTGTTGACGAGGTGCATCAGTACATTGACTGTGTACGCTGCCGCATCGGGGTGGCCAAAGTCGAGCCAGAAGTCGTTGCCGAATTTATGCCCGTTGAAAGAGATCGCGTTTCCGCTGTCAGGCAGGAGGGTCCGAGTCAACCAGTTGTTCGGCCCCGGGACGACCGTTTGAGTTACGGGATCGTAGCCTCCGTGATGATGGAAAACATGCAGCGGACTGGCAGGAAGTGTGATGGCCGGGGGTGTAGCCGCACTGCTGTGGATCGCGCTCATGATCACATACGCATGCACCTCGATGCCTTCGGCATGTGCCGTTGTGATGAGATCAGCCAGGGGATCGAACCCCGGCGCGATATTCACGAACTTGGGTTCATGCGGTGTTATGTACCAGGCATCACCTCGTCGCCGCACCTGCGCGAAGATCGCATTTGCGTTCGCTGACTTCGCTCGCGTCACAACCGTCACCACGTCGGTGTGGTTGTTGAGTGTTGTGTTAAAGGTATCGACCCAGAAACCGCGATACTCGGAACGCTGTCCATGGACGAGCGATACAGATCCGACGATCAAACATAGCGTGATGGCCGTTAGCACCGACCAACGCCGACAAAAATACTTACCTTTCATCATTCCTCCTCGCCTATCAGCGAAATCTTGTTAGAGCTTTCGTAGGACTTTTCTTGGGGGACTGGGCCGAAAATGAAGGTGAGCATTCGAGCGGCCTATTTGTTTTCTAATCAGGAATCCTAGTCATTTTTCCACTTACAATCATTATTCCTAATGCGTACGGACGATGTCAATAAGTTTTATTGTCTGGGAACTACTGAAATAAAGAGGGTTAGCGGCAAGGGTAAGGATGGCGGGGGCGAGCAAAAAATAAGTTATTCCAGGAAATCACCGGCTGAGAGTTCCCTCGGCGTGAGGTTGTTCCTTTTGATGATCCGAGCACAGCCGTTCCACCGGAGGATCGCGTCGTCATTTCCCGCGGGCCGTATTGCCTCCGCTTGCTCGAACCAGTTCATCGCTTTTTCAAAAAGCTCGTAGGCATTGATCCCGCCGCGATCAAGCACGGCCTTTGCGCGGCGCTCGTAGACGATACCCGTGTAATAAGCTCGTTCGTACTGACTCTCGAGCTTCTCGATAAAATCCTGAATACGCCCCTCACCGACGCCGTAGTCTTTTCCAAGACGGTCGCTCATGGCCAGGATCACGCCGATGACAGCTTCATGGTTCGAAGGATCGACCGCGAGGATGTCGAGGTAGATGCTCTCCGCAGCTCCGGGTTCGTTGAGAAGGCGGTATCGATTTGCCTTATCAAGCGCCGCCGGGATGGCGTCATGATTGAGTGGTTTCAGATCGAACATATCTACACTTAGTTCGGAGTGCAGGCTTAGCCTGTCAAAGTTCGGAGTGCAGGCTTTAGCCTGTGCTGCCCGGCGACAAGCTGAAGCACACACTCCAAACACACTCCGAACTCACTTCTTCTTTCTAAAAATCTTTACGAGCTTCGCGATCGGATCGTAAAACTCGTCAACAACCCGTTCCTTGAGCGGGATGATCGCGTTATCCGTGATTGTAATATGCTCCGGGCAAACCTTCGTGCAACATTTTGTGATGTTGCAATAGCCGATTCCGAACTCGTTCCTGAGTTCAGTCACGCGGTCTTCGGTGTCGAGCGGGTGCATCTCGAGCGCGGCTGCGTACACGAGAAAGCGTGGGCCGATGAACTCGTCATGCTTTACGTGATCGCGAAGCACGTGACATACATCCTGACATAAGAAGCACTCGATGCACTTTCGAAACTCCTGGACGCGATCGATGTCGGACTGCTGCATCCGCCAGGTTCCGTCCTCGGCATCGGGCGGGCGCGGTTTGAATTTCTTGATCCGTTTCTTGACCTCGAAATTCCACGAGACATCGGTAATGAGATCTTTGATCGGCGGAAACGCGCGGATCGGCTCGATGGTGACGGCCTGCGTAATGTCGATCGTATCAAGCCGCGTCATGCACATCAGCTTCGGCTTACCGTTGATCTCAGCCGAACACGACCCGCACTTCCCCGCCTTGCAGTTCCACCGGCAAGCAAGGTCCGGAGCCGACTCGGCCTGTATCTGATGCACCGCATCCAGCACGACCATCCCCTCCGAGACGTCCGTCTGGTAATCGACCATCTCCCCGCCATCCCGACCACCCCGCCGTATCCTAAATGTTGCTGTTGCCATCTTCCGGTTTTCTTCCGTCTTATTCGTGCCTTTGGTGCGTTTCGTGCATTTCGTGGTTTTCTTCAAACCACGAATCGTCGCCACTCCAGTGTCGGACGCGACCCGAAGTTTATAAGTAACCCGACACGCATTCCGGTTATCTTCAGATAGTTAATGATCTGGGCTTCCTCTATGCCCGTTAGTCCCGCTTGCACTTTCAATTCAGCTATAATCTGACCAAAACATACGAAGTCAGGACGGTAGACTTTTGTCAGCTCAATCTCCTTGTAGGAGATTCGCATTGTAGGTTCTCTAGCGAATGGAATACCGCGACGGTTGAACTCGATCGCCAGAGACTCTTGATATACCGGCTCCAGAAAACCGATACCCAGAGTGTAATAGACCTCCATAGCCGCGCCGGCTACGCGAAACACTTCTTCTTTCAAAATCAGTTCCGGCATGAGAGGCTCCTGAACCACGAAACGCACGAATCACACGAAAAAACACGAAAAGATTACCCCATTTCTTCAATGACTTTTCTTAATTCTTCTGG
>CAMLKY010000426.1 GCA_946480545.1 uncultured Acidobacteriota bacterium | reverse complement strand
ACTATCCATCATTCACTGAAGTTCAGTGATGGTGGATAGTGACAAGTTGATAGTTACGGATCCAATCAAGCCCAGCGCTTAAATGCGACGACCGCATTCAATCCACCGAACGCGAACGAGTTCGAGATCGCGGCTTCGGGTTCTGCAGGTAACGCCTCATTGGCGATGACATTGATGTTGCACGCCGGATCGGGCTCGGTGAAATTAGCGTTGGGCGGTAGAAGTTTATTGTGCAAGCCGAGGATCGTCGCTGCCCCTTCGATCGCCCCAGCCGCGCCGAGCGTATGGCCATGCATCGATTTTGTCGAGCTGACGGGAATGTTGTCGGTGTGATCGCCGAACACCATCCGGATGGCTTCGGCCTCCATCGGATCGTTGGCTTGTGTCGCCGTACCGTGCGCATTCACATAGCCGATCTGCTCGGGACGAAGACCCGCGTCCTCGACTGCTTCGCGCATCGCCTTCGCCGCGCCTGCCGCAAGCGGCATCGTCAGGTGGTGAGCATCGGCTGACATTCCGAAACCGGCCACCTCGGCATATATCGTTGCCCCGCGGGCCTGCGCGCGCTCGAGCTCTTCCATCACGAACATCGCCGCGCCCTCACCAAGCACCATACCCGACCGGTCTTTCGCGAACGGTCGACACGTGTCGGGCGACACGACGCGCATGGTTTCCCACGCTCGAAGATTGCCATAACAGATCGGTGCCTCACTGCCGCCGGCGATCGCAACGTCGAGCGTTCCCTGCCGTACGAGCCAAAATGCCTGACCGAGCGCGTGATTTGCGGACGAGCAGGCGGTCGATGTAGTGAACGTCGCACCCGTCAAGCCAAACTCCATGGACACATGACTCGAGACCGCATTCGCCATAGCGCGCGGGATCGTGGTCGGCGGATATCGCTGCTGGTGCTCGATGTAGAACTTCTTGTAGATCTCGGTCTCGGTCGTCTTTCCACCTAAACAGTTGCCGGTGATAACGCCAGTCTTTCCTTTCAGCTTGTCATCGAACTCGATTCCGGCATCGGCGATAGCTTCGCGGGCCGAAACGATCCCATAGTGCGAGAACGGATCGAGCCACAGCAGCATCTTGTCTTCGAAATGTTCGGTCTCATCGAAACCGCGCACCTCGGCTGCGTTCTTAAAACGAATCTCCGAGACATCCGCCTTGGTGATGGGCCCGATGCCCGAACGTCCGGCGCTCAAAGCGTCCCAGAACTCGCGTGCGTTGTTACCCATCCCGGAGATCACGCCTACGCCGGTTATAACTACTCTTCTCACTTTTTTCTTTACTGCTGATTATGAAGCGGCGGGTTCTTCCGTTGTTGTATCGGCCGAGTCGGCTTCGCCTTTCTCTTGAGCCTTTCGCGCCTTTACAGCTTCCTGCTGTCTCCTGAATTCTTCTATCGCCGAGGCGTTTACATCGATACCTTCAGCCTTTGCCTTCAGCAACGCTTCGATTCCCTCGACCGCCTGCCGGACTCCTTTCATGTCGCCGACGCGATCGTCCGGGATCGTCATGTCGAATTCCTCTTCGAGCTCGAAAACGAGGTTCAGGCCGTCCAGGGAATCAAGCCCCAGCTCCTCGAACGTCGTGTCCATGGTTATCTCCTCGGGCGGTACTTTTTTGAAGTCCGCGAACACACGGATCACCCGTTCTTCGACCGATTTATCTGACATGATCTTCTCCCGTTTACAGGTATGTGGTACCGCAAAGGCAAGCCTATATTACTTGGTTTTATTAGTCAAAATGGGGGCGAAATCTAGTTTCTGGTTCCTGGTTTCAAGTTTCTCGTCCGTCTTTGAGACTTTCGAGGCGCACCCGTTCAATTGCACGACAGAGTTGCAGCGACCCCGATAGCTCGGGGCAAGTCGCAACGACGAACCAGAAACTTGAAACCAGTAGCTAGAAACCAGTGAGTTAACTCTTACAAAACTCTTACATTCAGCGTCGGGGACAACTGTTAGGCTTTTATGTGCGGTCATAAACGACCTAGCACGAGCCAGGGGATTTTTTTGAACTATGCAAAACGTTATCGAATTCGCATCGCCACGCGCGGGAAAGCTCAATTGGAACACGATCACTGCTGTTGCGATCTTCCATGTTCTGGCGGCAGTGGCCCTCTTTACTTTTAGTTGGCAGAACCTTCTAGCCTTCGGCGTCATGTGGTGGGTTGCAGGAAGCTGGGGCATCGGCATGGGCTATCACCGCCTTTTGACACATCGCGGTTTCACCGCGCCGAAGTGGCTTGAGTATTTCATGAGTGTCTGCGGATCGCTTGCGCTTCAGTCGGGCCCGCTTACGTGGGTGACTACGCATCGGCTGCATCACGCATTCACAGAAACTGAAAAAGATCCGCACAGCCCCCGCCACGGCGGTACGTACTGGGCACACATGGGCTGGATCTTCCGTGGTACCGCGCAGAACCAGTCGTGGGCGACGATGGTCCGCTACTGTCCCGATATCACAAAGGACAAATTCCAGGTTGCGTTGAACAAGTACTATTACGTTCCCGTCATCGTTGCGGGCGTGATCCTGCTGGCGATCGGTGGATGGACCATGCTCCTTTGGGGAATTTTCTTGCGGACCGTCTTCGGCTGGCATATGACCTGGCTGGTCAATTCGGCCACGCACCTCTGGGGCACCCGCAGGTTCGATACGCGTGACGATTCCAGGAACAATGGTCTCATCGCGGCGGTCACTTTCGGCGAAGGCTGGCATAACAACCATCACGCCATCCCGCGTTCGGCTCGTCACGGCGTTGCATGGTATGAGATCGATCCGAACTGGATCCAGATCAGGTTCCTCGAAATGATCGGCTTGATCGACAACGTTTATGCGTACAGCGAATCGGCCGAAGAGGGCGAGAAAGCCACGCTTCGCAAGGCTGCGTAAGCAGTATCGCCGGCCGACCAACGGTACGAAATCTAGAATGGGCAAGAGTAACTCGCTTTACTTTTGCCCTTTTCCTTTTTACTTTTGACTTTCTATGCGCCGGCGAAAGACCGCGATCTTCTTTCTCATACTAGGCATCTGCCTCGTAGCACTCGCCGTTGCGCTAAACGTCGGTTGGATACTTCTGAATTTGACCGAGGTGGTGCTGCTGGTCCTCGGCATCGTCTTTTTTACCGTGATCATCACGGGCCTGGTGCTGAACACGATCTTCCTTGTGCGCGAGATCCGGCGTAACGAACAGCACGATGCATTTCTCAACGCCGTCACCCATGAATTGAAGA
>CAMLKY010000425.1 GCA_946480545.1 uncultured Acidobacteriota bacterium | reverse complement strand
TCATCCCGCAACCGCGTTCGTCATGTCGTATGTAGCGGAAGTGTTCCGTAAAGAAACGGATCCAGTGTCGCCAGACAGGGCTTTCAACATCGTACTCCAGGTGCGTGAGCCAGTTCGCGGCCTTTACCAGGACCGGGCCGGTACCCGATTCCGCCCATGCCAGCTTTAGGCCATCCGGCGTCCTGACATACCTGATCTTTTGAGCGGCGTTCTTCATCGATAGACTTGCTAACGCGCGATCGGGACAAACGTCCCTCCCGATTCTCGGAAGAATATCAAAACCGGGACGAAACACCCATTGTGATGTCCGATGCAAAACGCGATTCTTTAACCTGCACTAAATACATCAGCCTGCCACCGGGAGGTTTCACTATGGACCGCGTACTTGCACTAATCTTTGGCGTCGTGAGTTACCTGATCTTCTTCGGAACGTTTCTGTACGCGATCGGATTTGTCGGAAATATCGTAGTACCGAAATCCATCGACTCCGGGTCCGACGGTCCGACGTGGCGTTCTTTGGTTATCAACCTCATCCTTCTGACGCTCTTCGCCGTCCAGCACAGCGTAATGGCGCGGCCGGGTTTCAAGAGGGCGTGGACGCGAATCGTACCCGCACCGGTCGAGCGCAGCGTCTACGTTCTCTTTGCCAGCTCAGCGCTGATCCTGCTTTTCTGGCAGTGGCAGCCCATGACCGGTGTCGTGTGGAGCGTCGAGAACACATTCGGCCGAATCTTGCTGCACGCTCTGTTCGTTGGCGGCTGGGCGATCGTTCTGCTGAGCACCTTTATGATCAATCATTTTGACCTCTTTGGATTGCGGCAGGTCTACTACCATGCGCGCAACGCAAATGCTCCGGAGCTCTCGTTCCAGACGCGTGCGTTCTATCGATTGGTCCGGCATCCGATCATGCTCGGCTTTATCATTGCCTTCTGGGCAACGCCGCTCATGACTGTCGGGCATTTACTATTTGCAGCGGTCACCACTGCGTATATTCTGGTCGCAATTCAGTTCGAGGAGCGCGATCTCGTCGAGGCACACGGCGAAACATACCTGGCATACAAAAGAGAGGTCGCAATGATCGTCCCGGTGCCAAAGAAGGCTTCGCCTCAAGATCATCCCGCCGAGGCAGCGTAGCGCTCGAAAGATCTCGCATTCTCTATCGGCTCTTTCAGAAGGAGCCGAGACCTTCAACCTGCCCGAAACTCCACTTCATTATTCGTGTCCTCGCGAGTATACTGTCAATCCCATCCTACAGACCGAACCAGGGATTGCTGAAAAATTGTCGATGCAATAGACAAAACCCGCAGGCCTATTACGTCTTTTCTCTAATTGTTCCGACGACTCTTCGATTCTGTGAGGTAAATCCATATGTTTAATAGCCCCCGGCTTACACTGCGTTTAAACGTCAAGATACTGGTCGTATTTGTCTTTCTCGGAATTATGGCTTACTGGTTCGGGCCCGTAGGCTACGCCCAACTTATCGATCGCACCAAGAACCCCAACACGATCAACGCCGGGATCGCTAAATCCCTTACCGACCAAATCGGCACCGGCCGTGGTGATATGGCGACGCAACATTCGTCGATGTTCATCATCAAGCGCGACCCGTTTCGATCGATCAGGCGGGGGCGGCAGCTTTTCCAGAGAAAGTTTCTTCGCAGTCAGGGCGCCGGACCGATCGCGGACGATCTTGTGCTCGGCGGCAACATCGAGCTCAGCTTGAGGATCGGAGCGGGATTGTCTGACAGTTGTGCGAGCTGTCACGGGCGGCCGCGCGGATCCGCGGGATTCGGCGGGGACGTCGTTACGCGGCCGGAAAGCCGGGACGCACCTCACCTGTTCGGACTCGGCCTGAAGGAGATGCTGGCTGATGAAATGACGGCCGAGCTCAGGGCGATCAGGGCGTCCGCCGCGACGAATGCTCAGCAGAGCGGCCAGAGTGTGACTAAGCCGCTCAAAGCCAAGGGGATCGATTTTGGCCGGATTACCGCACGGCCCGACGGAACGTTCGATGTATCGGAAGTTCAAGGTGTCGACACCGATCTTCGCATTAAACCGTTCTTCGCTCACGGCGGAACGATCTCGATCCGCGAATTCGTCGTCGGAGCTTTCAACGACGAGATGGGACTTCAGGCCGTGGATCCGGACCTCGTCGCAGCGAACGGCGGTGCGCGGGTCGAGACGCCTTCGGGCATGATCCTCGACGGCGCGACCGATCAGATCAGCCGCCCACTCGCGAATAACGCGTCGCATGACGAGGATAGCGATACGATCGCCAACGAGCTTCCGATCAGCGTAGTTGATCACATGGAGTTTTATCTCCTGAACTACTTCAAGCCTGGAACTTACGCTCAGTCGCAATCGACCGATAAGGGTTACGAACAGCTAAAGACCATCGGGTGCGCCCAGTGCCACGTTCCGGACCTGAAGATCAACCGCGATCGTCGCGTCGCGGATGTCGAGACGGTATACGATCCAAGCAAAGGAAACTTCAATGGGCTTTTTGCGACCGCGACGCCTCTGTTCGACCTGGTGGCGGACGGCAGCGGTCATCCGGCATGGCGGCGTCCGAAGTTCGGAGGCTTCCTGGTGAGAAATATCTTTACCGATTTCAAGCGTCACAATCTCGGTCCGAACTTCTACGAGCGAAATTACGACGGCTCGTATCAGACTATGTTCCTGACGACCCCGCTATGGGGAGTCGGGTCGAGCGGACCTTACGGACACGACGGGCGGAGCATCAACCTGCGCGATGTGATCCTGCGACACGGTGGCGAAGCACAGGTTTCGAGAGACAAGTTCGCCGCGCTGAACTGGAATAAACAGCAGGAGATCATCGAGTTTCTGAATTCGCTGGTCCTGTTCCCACCGGATGATACCGCTTCGAACCTGGATCCCGGCGACCGGAACATGCCGAACTTTCCGCAATACGGACAGGGAAGCATCAAGCTAAGCACGCTGTTCAACGACCCTAGCGATCCGGAATAGCACGTGGAAAAAAAGGGAGTGGGCGAATGCCACTCCTTTTTTTTTGCCATCGCTATTTTCCTAGGCCTTCTGCGGTATCTCTTCGCCATCCTCGAAAAACTCCAGCGACGCCGAATTTAAACAGTACCGAAGTCCGGTAGGTGGTGGCCCGTCCGGGAAAACATGTCCCTGGTGTCCGCCGCACCGGGCACATCGGATCTCGACACGCCGCATCCCGTAGCTGCTATCCTCGATCTCGGTGAGATGTTCCTTGTCGAACG
>CAMLKY010000424.1 GCA_946480545.1 uncultured Acidobacteriota bacterium | reverse complement strand
GCTTCGTTAGGGAAGTAAGTATCGAAAGTGCGGCGATTAACGGTGATCTCACCGGAGCCCGGACGCAGGTAAACGCGTGCTGTCGAGGTCTTTCTGCGGCCGGTGCCGTAATACTGAATGTCTGCCATATCGATTTTGGATTTTAGATTTTGGATTTTAGATTGCGAAGAGATCGCAAATCGCAAATCGAAAATCGAAAATTAGATTTCTACTGCCTCCGGTTTCTGTGCGGCGTGACGGTGGTCGGCGTCCGCGTAAACCTTTAACTTCTTAGCCATCGCCTTACCGAGCTTCGATTTTGGGAGCATGCCCTTGACCGCAAGCTCGATGATCTTTTCGGGCTTGGTCTCAAACATTTCCTTGACCGACTTCTCACGCAGTCCTCCCGGATAGAGCGTGTGGTGGCGATAAAGCTTCTGATCGTTCTTTGAACCCGTGAAGACGGCCTTTCTGGCGTTGATCACAACCACGTGATCACCCATGTCCATAAACGGCGTCCATGCCGGATTGTTCTTGCCCGAGATCATGCGGGCTACTTCCGTCGCCAGCCGGCCGACCGTCTTGCCAGACGCGTCGACGACATACCATTTGCGATTTTCTGCCAGGCCCTTCCCGCTCGGAAAATAAGTACTCATACAATGCCTACACTGATAGCTATTTTCGCCAAAAAGCGAACTGATAGGGTATCCAAACACGTCGATCAGGTCAAGGCGAGCCACGATGTTTGTTGGATCAAACCCTCCGGGACTATCCAAGCGGTGTAATCCGTGGCGTCTTCCTCTTTCCGTGAGTTTCCGTGTGCTCTGTGTACTCGGTGGTTATGGCTGTTCGAACCACGGAATGCACGGAAAACACGGAAAGAGTCGAAAACACGGAATGACGCTGACGGTTTTTGGTATCACGCAAAAGAGAAACCAAGGCGAGAACCGGCCAGTATCAAGCCGACAATCGTCTTTGCGTCCTGGATCTCGTTTCGTCGGATCATTTCTAACAGATCGGGGATGGAATGCCTCTCGACTGTTAGAAGCTCATCTTCTTCGAGGTTCTGCTTAGTTTCCGTGAGCTGGGTCGCAAGGTAGACGTGCATCTTTTCAGTGAGAAAGCCAGGTGACACGTAAAACTCGGTCAGTTTCTCGATCTTTGCTGCCTTGACGCCTATCTCCTCTTCAAGCTCCCGGATCGCGCCCGCTTCAGGGTCTTCGCCTGCGTTTAAGGTTCCGGCACAGATCTCCAGAAGCGATTCTCCGGCCGCGTGACGATACTGCCGGACAAGTGCAACGGTCCCGTCGTCGAACACAGGGACAACGACGGCGCTGCCTTTGTGAACGACGATCTCACGCTTGTATTCGACATCGCCTTCGCGGATCTCGTCGATCCGGATATCGAAGACTTTACCTCTGTAAATCTCCTCGGTGTTGAGTGTTTCCGGTTGCATTCTACGAGAATAGCCATTGACGCATTTTGATGTAAACTTCTGTTGTCTTCCGTTTTCAGTATCAGTTTTTCACTTTTCAGGTTTCCGAAGAAGAAAATGTCGGGTTTTCGCGTTGGTCTAGGAGTTTCAGGCGGCATTGCAGCTTACAAAGCTGTCGAGGTGATGCGCCTTTTGCAGAAGTCGGGATGCGAGGTTTCGGTAGCTATGACCAGGCACGCGACCGAGTTCGTGCAGCCGCTGACATTTCGGGCGCTGACCGATAAGCACGTGATCGTGGACGACTACGACCGGTCGAATCCCGATCCGATAGCACACATAAATTTCTCGCAGTCGATCGATCTGTTGCTGATCGTGCCGGCAACCGCGAACATCATCGCGAAGTTCGCTAACGGCGTCGCCGACGATTTTCTCTCGTCTACATATCTCGCGTCGAATGCACCGGTGCTGATCGCTCCGGCGATGAATACGACGATGTGGGAACAGCCGGCGACGCAACGAAACATCGAGCGGTTAAGAAAGGATGGTGTGCATTTCGTCGAGCCGATCGCGGGTGAGCTTGCGTGCAAGACCGTCGGTACGGGGAAGCTCGAGGATGTTGAGAATATTGTTCGGCAGGCGCTGGCCTTATTAGTCCAAAGTCCCAAGTCCGAGGTCCCCGCAGAACGGACCAGCGACGAGGGACTAGGGACAAGGGACCTCGAGGCCGAGCGCATCCTCATCACTGTCGGCGGGACGCGCGAGGCGATCGATCCGGTTAGATTCATTTCGAATCATTCGTCGGGGAAGATGGGATTCGCAGTCGCAGAGGCCGCTCGGGACCGGGGGGCTGAAGTTACGATCGTAGCAGGAGTTACAACAGCCGACCCGCCAAAAGGAATACGATTGATTCGGGCGTTCTCGGCGGCTGAAATGCACGCGGCGGTGATGAAAGAGCTGCCCAACGCTACCGTCTTTGTCGGGGCGGCGGCTGTTGCTGATTATGCTCCGGCAAATGCGGCGCCGGCGAAGATCAAGAAGGACGCCCGCGATGCAATGACGCTGGAATTGAAAAAGACGCCTGACATTCTCTCGGACGTTTCCTCAAGACGCACCGACGGCCAACTCGTGATCGGGTTCGCGGCCGAGACTAACAACGTCGTCGAATACGCCCGCTCGAAGATGTCGAAGAAAAACCTCGACATGGTCGTCGCAAACGACATCACGAAAGAGGGTGCCGGGTTCAATACGGATACAAACGTCGCCACGATCCTCACCTCCTCGACCGAAAGTGAGTTGCCGTTGATGCCGAAGAGGGAACTGGCGGATAAGATCTTAGACGAGCTATTGAAATTGAGAGGCATGCTCTAGCTCCCCTCTTTCTGAGAGGGTGCCGGCTTTGCGAGGCGGGGTGATCAGTCAGCCGAAAGACTGAAGTTCCGACCTTATTGGTCGGTTGACAACCCCGTCATCCGCCTCGCGGCGAATGACTGCCCCTCCCTTAAAAGGCGGGGAGCCTGGCGGTCCGAACCTCTTGCAAATCTCATCATATGACCCACGAACTAAAGGATCTGATCTCCGACGTCAAAGAACAGCTCGTCTACCTCCGCGAGCTCGGTGTCGAATCTATCTCGGCCGAGTTGCCGGAGGTCGAAATCAACGAGCGCACTGTCGCCACGGCGCCAAAGGTGGCGAAGGCGACGCCGCCGCTCGAGATCCCGAAACCGAAGATCGAAAAGACGGAGCCGCGTAAAGCGACCGCAGGAGCGCGGCTTGCAAAATTACCATCGCTTAACAACCGCCCCGTCGAGCCAAAGTCTAAGAAGGGAGAACTACCG
>CAMLKY010000423.1 GCA_946480545.1 uncultured Acidobacteriota bacterium | reverse complement strand
AATCGCTAGTTGCTAATTGCTAGTTGCTAATTGCTAATTGCTAATCGCTAGTTGCTAGTTGCTAGTCCTACTTCGGTATCTGGCCGGGACGCTGTACGACGGGAGCCGCGCCGGGCTCTAGCTCTGCGGTGCGACCGGCACGCGTCAACGCAACACGTTTTTGCTTGTTGGGGCCGTCATCCACCACCACCTTAATGTTCCGGTAAGTTCCGTCCTTGCGATCATTCGAAGGAAGGTAGCCGATCGAATATTGCGTCCGAAGCTCACTCGCGATATCGCGTGCGATACCGTTCAGCTCACTGACGTCACTCGGGAAATACGCCTTACCACCGGTCTCGGCTGCCAAACGCTCGAGAAATGATTTCGCCTTCGCCTGCGGGCTCTTTGTGATAAACCCTCGCTCCGCATCCAGGTCCTTCACAAATCCGACCACGTAGATCTGCACGTCCGACTCGCGGAGCAATTCGAAGAGCTGCTGCTGCGTGTAAAAACTGCTGCGGTCCTCACCGTCCGACACGAGGATCAACGCCCGTCGTTTATGATCGGCCGCGTTCGACGATTTCTCGTACTTGGTGATCTGCTGCGCGGCGAGGTATACCGCATCGATGATCGCTGTCTGGCCGCCCTCGATGTATAGCTTCGTCTCGAGTGCATCGACCAGGTCGGCTTTATTCTTCGTGAAGTCCTCGACGATCTCTATCTTGTCGGAGCTCACGAACCTTATCACACTCGTTTCATCCTCAGGCTTATTGGCGCCGATCAGGATCTTTCCGGCCTCGATCACCTGATCGATCTGCGGGCGAAGTGAGCCCGAGTTATCGATCACCAGCGAATAATTCGTAGGGACCTGATATAGATCGAAATACTCGATCTTCTGCGGAACGTTATCCTCGAATATCTTGAACTCGTGCTGCTTCAGATTTCCGATCGGACGATTGTTACGATCGACCACGCGGACGTTCAGGTTGACGAGCTCGGTCTTTACCTGCTCAACAACGTCTTCCTCGGCTATGGTAGGCGTAGGTCTCGGCGGTGTGGCCGTCGGTGAGGGTGTAACGGTACTTGGCCTCGTCTGCGCGCCCGAGGGCGACGGCAGGAGCAGGCCGGATGTCAAAAGCAGGAAGAGTGATCCGAAAAGCGCGATGAAATAAATTCGTCTCATCATTAAGTCTGTCTAACGAAGGTCCGAGGCCGGTGTCGCATAGTAGCCTTCGCGGCTTCGAACCGTTAGACGCGGCAATCCGCGCGGGGGTTTGACCCTAACTTTCACCTTGCGCCACTTATTATCGGGCTGGAAATCCTTGGGTGTATAGCCGATCGAATACTGGTGCCGAAGCTCGAGAGCGATACGCTCGAAGATCTCGTCCATCTCGATATCGTTTGCCGGATAGAACGACTTGCCGCCGGTCACCGACGTAAGCTCATCGAGAAAGGCCTGTCCCTGCATTCCGACCTGGCTGACCGTGTCGCCCGAATCAATGATGCCGACAGCGTAGGTCACAACATCCGATTCCTTCATCAAGCGCCTGACCTCGCCAAAGTTATAGCGGGAAGAATTGTCCTGGCCATCGCTGATGATAAGCAGCGCACGCTTCTGATGACTGCCTCGGGTGACTCGTTCGATGCCGAGATAGACAGCATCGTAGAGAGCGGTATTCTGCCTCGGATTTACCAGCGTAAGCTTTTGGAGCACCGCGTCGCCGTCGCGGGTCCGGTCGAGCAGGAGCTGGGCCCGGCTATTGAAAGCTATCAGGAAGTACTCGTCGTTGGGGTGGCTCGAGTTGATAAACCGGGAGAGTGCCTTGCGCGCCTTCTGGATCTTGTCCCCACTCATCGATCCCGAAACATCGAACAGGACTCCGACTGAAACCGGTGCGTCCGTATCGCTGAAAAATGTGATCTCCTGTTCCTGATTGTTGTCGATGACGGTAAATGCGTTTTTGGTGAGGCCGGACACATATCGTCCGTAAAGGTCGGTGACTGTGAGGGTGAGGGTGACCAGGTCCGTCTTGATCCGGACCGGCCCTGCCGGGTCCTGGTCAGGCGGCGGCGTGGCTTCTGGCTGCTGTCCCGCGACCGTCAAAACTGACACAAGAAAGATGGACAGAAATCCAACTGCCCACCGCGGGATTTCGCGACGGCGTAGGCACCAAAAACCCGTTAAAACCATAAAGTTTCTCCAAGCGGGGAACGATTACATTCTAGAAAACAGGTACAAGTTCCGCAAGATAATTTTTAGGATGAGGCAACCGGAAAAAGAGTTGTTTGAGTCAAAATAAATCTGGCTTTGGCTATACTTTGCAACAAGTGGCGTAATGTTGCGTGTTATAATCCGAGCGGTTAAAAAAGGGATTGCCTGAGTGAAACGCGCCTGCTCGAAATAAAACCGGATAAATGTCAGCGTTCATTTGTCGTTTAGGAACGCCTTCGGGCGATATCGTTACGCGAGTGGTTGAAGCCACGGGTGCAGCGGACGCCCGTGTACAACTCGAGCGCGAAGGGTATAAGGTGTTCGCCGTTTCGTCGGGTGAGGGCGGGATCACGTCCTACCTTCCTTTCGTCTCTCAGGGGAAACATGGCCGCGTCAAGCAGGCCGACTTCCTTCATTTCAACCAGCAACTGTCGGCACTCCTGCGGGCTGGTATTCCGATGCTGCAGGCGATCACACTGCTCAAGACCCGCACACCCTCGTCAAACCTTCGCGAAGTGCTTACTGACGTCGAGGACAAGATCAAGAGCGGCATCCCGCTGTCCGAAGCTTTCGAGGCGCAGGGGATCTTCCCAAAGATCTACACGGCCTCGATCCTCTCCGGAGAAAAGAGTGGAGCGTTGGATGACGTTCTGATGCGTTATGTCGAGTACCTCAAGCGAAGCGTCGGGGTCGCCCGCAAGCTTCGTGGGGCGCTCGCATATCCAGCATTTCTCGTCGCCGCGTCGGTGCTGATGATCACCTTCCTGACGCTCTACATCGTTCCGCGGATGTCGGACCTGTTCAAGAACCTGACGAATGCTCCTTCATCGCGCCCTGCTGAAGCTTCCTGTCGCGGGCCAATTGATCCGCCAGATGGCCACCGCGCAACTCGCGCGTTCTCTCTCGACGCTGCTCTCCGGCGGTATCACCGTACCAGATTCGTGGGATATAGCGTCTCAAGCGTTGAATAACCTCGAGCTTCGTCGTCGCAGCCAGGCCGTTTTGCCAATGATCCGCGAGGGTCGCGGCTTTACGGACTCACTTGAAAAGGCGGATTGGATA
>CAMLKY010000422.1 GCA_946480545.1 uncultured Acidobacteriota bacterium | reverse complement strand
TGCCGGGCGCCACGCTGGACCCCGGCGGTCTGGCCGAACATCTCCTGGACGAGGTGCGCGCGGTCGTACCGGTGCAGCGCGCGGCGGTGCTGGGGATTCCGAGTGTCGCTTTGCTCGATCGTGACACCGTCGCCGGTGCCGTGCGATTCCATTTCGAAGCAAAAGAGTACGGGATAAAACCGATCATCGGCGCCGAGATCACGATGGACGACGGGAGTCTGCTTCCCCTTGTCCCGATGGACTTAAAAGGTTATCAAAACCTCAGCAAGCTGATCACGACCGTAAAGCTTCGTCACAAAAAAGGCGAGCACTGCGCAACGCGGAAAGACATCGAGGACCATTCTGAAAATCTTTTGTGCTTTACGGGTGGTGCCGATGGGTTTATGACCCACAGCATTCGTGAGGGCCGAGGCCAGGCCGATCTCGCATGGCTCAATTATGTTTTCGAAAAGCGCCTTTACGTCGAGCTGCAGCGCCATTACCTTCGCAGCGAAGAAGACATAAATCTTCGACTGCTCGGTCTTGCACACAAACTCAACATCCCTTCGTTCGCGAGCAATGGCGCATATTACGCCGATGAAGCGGACCGCGAGCTGTTTGATGTCTTCACCTGCATAAAGAACCACTGCACTATCTACGACGCCGGGAAGCTCCTGTCGCAGAACAGCGAACGATATCTCAAATCGGAAACAGAGATGCGTGCACTGTTCGAGGATTATCCGGGTGCGATCGACCGCACCGCCGAGATCGCATCACGCGTGAATTTCTCGATGGACGAGCTTTCGTACAACTTCCCCGATTACCCGCTCGCGACGGGCGAGACGATGGATTCCGTCCTCAGAAAGAAAACGATCGAACGCTCGGTCGAGCGATACCGCCACTGCCCGTGGCCCTTGCGATCCCAGGTCACGTCACGGCTCGAGAAGGAATTTCGAGTGATCGAGATGAAAGGTCTCGCGGGTTATTTCCTTGTCGTGTCCGAGATCTCCGATTTCTGTCGCGATAACAGGATACTCTCCCAAGGGCGTGGCTCGGCGGCGAACTCGGTCGTGTGCTATGCACTCGGCATCACCGCCGTCGAGCCGATCGCCAACAAGCTTCTCTTCGAGCGGTTTCTGTCCGAGAAGTACGAACAGTACCCGGACATCGATATCGATCTTCCATCGGGTGACGATCGCGAAAAGGTCATACAGCACGTCTATCAAAAGTACGGGGCACGTGGGGCCGGGATGACGGCGAACGTTATCTGCTACCGGGGCAAGTCGGCATTGCGAGAGGTCGGCAAGACGTTTGGCTTCGATGACGAGACCTTGGGAAGGCTCTCGAAGATCAATTCTCATTACGAGATCTTCCAGGGCGAAGAATTGCACCGCCGTTTGAAAGAAGAAGGTTTCGACCCGGACGACAGTTTTAAGCTCCGGAAATTTTCCGAGATGTATTCGCGCATCCTCGATTATCCGAGGCATCTCGGCCAGCACTCGGGAGGCATGGTCGTATCGTGGGAACGACTCGACGGGATGGTCCCGATCGAGCCGGCATCGATGGTCGACCGCCGCATCATTCAATGGGACAAGGATGACTGCGAGGCCCTGAAGATCGTGAAGATCGATCTCCTCGGCTTGGGAATGATGGCGGTGCTTCGCGACACGATCGAGCTGATCCGCGAGCATCATGACGAGGAGATGGATCTCTACAAGATCCCGCACGACGACGATAAGGTCTACGAAGCACTGCAGAACGCTGACACCGTCGGGATGTTTCAGGTCGAGAGCCGCGCCCAGATCGCGTTCCTCCCCAAATCAAAGCCGCGGACTTTCTATGACATCGTCGTGCAGGTCGCGATCATCCGCCCGGGGCCGATCGTCGGCAACATGCTCAAGTCGTACATCGCGCGCCGTCAGGGACTCGAGCCGGTCACGTATCCTCATCCATCTTTGAAACCCACCCTCGAACGCACGCTGGGAGTTCCATTGTTCCAGGAGCAGCTTTTGAAGATCGCGATGGACATCGCTGGGTTTACCGGAAGCCAGGCCGAGGAGCTTCGACGTGCGATGGGATTCAAGCGGCCGGACCGGCGTCTCGAAGAGATCGAAAAGAATCTGCGTGCCGGCATGACGCGGAACGACATCGATCAGAAAACGCAGGACACGATCGTGACATGCGTGAAGGCATTCGCAAACTACGGCTTTCCCGAATCGCACGCCTTCAGTTTCGCCCTGCTAGCATACGCTTCAGCCTACTTCATAGTGCACTACCGCGCGTGCTTCATGGCGGCGATGTTCAACAACTACCCGCTTGGATTCTATTCCGCAGCAACGCTCGTGAAAGACGCCCAGCGGCACGGGCTGCACTTCCTGCCGTTGGATATCAATAGGTCGGATTATTTGTTTACGGTGGAGGAGGCGGAGGTCAGGAGACAGGAGACGGGACGGGAGACAGAAGACGGGAGACGGGAGACAGGAGACGGGAGACGGGAGATGAGAGTCAGTACCGCCTGCGGTAGCGGGCGGGTCACCCGTGAGAAGTACGTCAGGGTCGGGTTGAAGTACGTTCGCGGATTGAGAGAAGAGGTGGGATTAAAGATAGTGGAAGAAAGAGATGGCCCAAACAATCCAAAATCCAAAATCCAAAATCCAAAATCGGAATATACCTCAATAGATGATCTCATCCGCCGCGTTCCCGAGATCAACAAACGCGAGATAAGAGCATTAAGCCTGGCTGGTGCATTGAATTTCGACGGCACAGTTCATCGACGGCAGGCGCTGTGGGAATCGGAGCTGGCGATTCAGCCGCTTGGTTCATTGTTCGAAAGCCGGGGCGGCGGAGCCGCGGGTTCTTTAGAAAGCACGACGGAAAAGCATAGCTTCTCCGCACATCGAGCGGCGGAGCCGAAATCCAAAATTCACGATCAATCCGCAAACGGAGCGGCCGGGCAACCAGGGAAATCCAATTCCCAAACCTTCCTCGCCCGTATGGAAGGCCTCGAGCTTGTCGACGCCGACCTGCGCAAGACCGGCATCTCAATCGGGAAACATCCGATGGCTTTCGTCCGTGAAGAAATGACGAAGCAGGGCATCATCTCGGCACATCAAAGCAAGTTTCTGCGAAAGGGACAGGTCGTCTCCGTCGCCGGCGCATGCATCATCCGCCAGCGGCCGATGACGGCGAACAATGTCGTCTTTATAACTCTGAAGACGAGACCGGCTTTGCGAACTTCGTCGTGATGCCTGACCTCTTCGAGCGCTTCCGTCTGGTCATCAATCAA
>CAMLKY010000421.1 GCA_946480545.1 uncultured Acidobacteriota bacterium | reverse complement strand
TTTACCTTCCTTTTCAAGGGTGGCATTCAATGCCATTGCATAACAGCCCGCCAAAGACGCTCCAAGCAGTTCTTCGGGGTTTGTCCCCGGTTCATCACCCATCCGTGTCGCGAATGAAAACGCTCCCTCGAATAGCCCGCTGCCCAAAGCGATCTTGCCGGAGCCTTCAGTCAGACTGCCGTTCCATTCTGCGTTCGCCTTTCTCTCTGCCATAAGAATATCCTCCCTTTGTTAACGCGTATTCTACCCAGCCTTTCATCTTCGAAAATCGTAAACCAGCTCCTCAGTAACAAACCTCGGGTTCCCTGTCAGGTGTGGGTAATGTTTTTCAAGCTCGTCAAGAAACATCTCATACGGCATGTCGTCGAAAGCACCGTAATCATGCAGATACTCCATGAAGACGTTGCCGTCTCGGTCATACTGCTGAAAGATCGCATCGGAACGTCCATCAAAGTCTATCGGCTCAACGCCGAGAAACTCGCATAGCCGCCGGTTGAACGCCGGCGTCGCTTTGACCCATTGATCCTCGAGATACATTTCCGCCGCGCCGTGAAAAACCAGGTAGTCCCGCTCCAATGCCTTCGCAAGCCGGTCAGTAGCGATGTGGTTGCGAACGATGTAGAAACTTAATCTCGACGGAATTCCGACGGCCCTGGCCGATGCCGCAAGCAGCACTGCCTTCTCCACACAATAGCCGCGACTCTTAGCGAGCAGCGCACTCGCCTTCAACGAAGGCCGCCGCAGATCGAGCACGTACGGGTCGTACTGGAACCCGTCGCGTACCGCATAGTAAAGCGCGACCGCTTTGTTAACGTCATCACCTTGTCCTGCTGTATGACGCTCAGCGAAGTCGCGAACCAGCGTGTGATCGCTATCAAGGAACTCTGTTGGTCGAAGGTAATTCTCCATCTCTAGAACTTGATCACGACCTTTCCAAAATGCGCGCCGCTATCCATGTACTTCATCGCATCCGTAGCTTCCGAAAAACCAAATACGCGATCGATGACCGGACGCATCTTCGAGACCTCGATGGCCCTCAGCAGATCTTCGAACATCGTCCTGGACCCGACAAATATTCCCTGCAGGCGCACCGCCTTCATGAAGACGGTGATCGGGTTGAAATCTCCCGGTCCCGTCAGGGCACCGATCATCGCCACGTGGCCACCGAGGCGGACCGCGTTTAGCGACCGGCCAAGCGTACCCGAACCGCCAACCTCGACGACATGGTCGACTCCCCTGCGATTCGTCAGGTCGAGCACTACTTTGTCCCAATCTTCCTGCGAACGATAGTTTATGACATCGTGCGCCCCAAGCCCACGCAGCTTCTCGATCTTATCGTCGCTTCCTGTAGTCGAGATCACACGTGCTCCGAACAGTTTCGCGATCTGCAATGCAAAGATCGAAACACCTCCGGTTCCCAGTGTTAGTACGGTCTCGCCGGGTTTTACCTGACCGGATACCGAAAGAGCGTGCCAGGCCGTCAAGGCAGCACAAGGCAGCGTCGCGGCCTCTTCGTAGCTCAGATGTTCGGGGACGCGGACGAGGCCTTCCTGATCAAAGGCGCCGAACTCCCTTAAGACGCCATCCGCCTGAGCCCCGGCGCCAAGCGATGTTCTTCGTTTCTCTTCGCTTGTCTCGCCGTCGATCCACTGCTGAGCAAAGATCGGCATCACGCGGTCGCCGACCTTCCATTTCGTCACATCATCACCAATCCCGATGACCTCACCCGCTCCGTCGGAAAGCGGAACGGCGGGGAGCTTCATCCGAGGATTGTACGTGCCCTTG
This sequence comes from uncultured Acidobacteriota bacterium, assembly GCA_946480545.1. The sequence goes on along the minus strand of CAMLKY010000421.1, from coordinate 1,482 downwards.
ACGACCATCAGGTCGCGGTAGTTCAGCGAAGCCGCTCGAAACTTCACGAGCACCTCGCGTGGCGCGGGTCGAGGTTGTTCGCGATCGACCAACGCGAGCTTGTCTAAACCAAATTCCTGAACCTCGTACGCTTTCATATATTCTCCCCGCGAGGGTTCCAGCACCGGCGAAAGAAGACAGGAGCAAGTCTCCGCAGCACCGGAACCCCCGCAGGTAAGCTCGTTACCTCTTTCTGGGAGTGGTCAGATCGAGCTTGATAACGACATCGTCGCGTATCAGATCATCGGCCTTTCCGGGATACAAGATCCCAAACTCCTTCCGATTTATCACGAACTCTGAATCGACAGATACATCAGACGGCGTGACCGATATAGTAGCTGGAAACGTCACCGATTTCTTGACACCCCGGAGCTCGATATCGCCGGTTACGGTATAAGCGTTCGCACCCTTGTCGGCGTCTCGAGCGATCTTCGTCGAGACAAACGACGCCCGCGGAAATTTTTGCACGTCGAAAAAGTCGCCGGTTTGCAGATGCTTCGTCAACCCGTCCGCGTCAGTGAACACCGAAGCGGTCACGATCTCTACCCGGACAGAGCTTTCCTCGGGCCTCTCGCTAACGAGGTCGATCGAGCCGGTGAATTCGTTAAAGCCCCCGTCATGCTTTCCGGTCACCTTTGAGCCGGTAAACAGGACCTTTGAGTTCTGAGGAGTGATCTGAAGACCTTCCCCCCTGGCTTCAACGGCAGCCGCAGGCGTGGTCGCACTACTCAATGCCGAGGCGTCACTCGTCAAGGCTCTCGTCTTGTTAGCCGCGGGATCCTCGCATGCCATCAGAAAAATCGAAAGCGAGAAGATCGCGAACACAAGTTTATTCATAAAGTGTATCTCCAAAGATATATTCCCTTCGTTAAGTAATCAAAACTGCCCGCACCTCATTGGACCAGTCGCTGGAGAACGAGGCTGACCCTCATTATCCACGGATAGAACCGCATAAGCCCTGAGGTCCAGTCCAAGAGAAAATCCGGTGGACCCGGCAATATTCTTAAATCGATGTGCATAAAACCTTCCCCGGCTCGTCACCTACCCCTGCTCGTAAATAACCTTCCCCTGCTCGATAACTTCTGTAACTTATGCTGATACAAATAGTCACAAAAAAATTTTAGCCCTTCCCTTGTTCGACCATCTCAAAAACGTTCTGTAGCGTGTATCGCGACAGTTTCTCCTCGATGCCACGATCGATCTCTTTCTGCAAACAACACAGGACCGCTTCGATATTCTTTCCGACGGGGCAATCCTTACTCGGCGCCTTCGCGTGCAGCGCAAACACCTCGCCGCAGTTTACCGCCTTGTACACCTCTGCCAAATTGATCTCGCCGGGCCGTCGCGCGAGACGCGTCCCGCCGTTCGCTCCGGTCTGTGAAACAACAAGCCTGGCCTGATTGAGCTGACCAAGCAGTCGCCGAATCACCACGGCATTCGTGT
>CAMLKY010000420.1 GCA_946480545.1 uncultured Acidobacteriota bacterium | reverse complement strand
GCTCTGTGGGAGAGTCCTGCATTCTTCTTTCTGATCCGCGTTATCCGCGCGAATCCGCGGCTAAATAATTCCAGCAAACTTAACTTCCTCGCCGGCCAATGCGGAGTGGATTCCCTGGGCGGCGAGTTTGCCCATTTGGGCGGCGTCGACGGCTTCGGCTCCGCCGTTGGCGCAGTCGCCGCCGGCGAAGATCTTTGGATTCGAGGTCTGCATGCGATCATCTACTATAACGCGGCCGCGGTCATCGACTGCGACTCCTGCCACGTCGCTGAAAAACGAGCGCATCTTCTGCTGGCCCACGGCCTTGATGATCATGTCGCACGGGATATCAAAGAGTTGGAGCGATCCGTCGGTCCTCTCGCACCGGAGCGTCAATCGATGTCCGTTCTCGCCGGATAGAATACCGACCGGTGCTGCCTGCCAGACGAATTCGATGCCGTCCTTTCTCGCGAGTTCCATCTCATAGTGATAGGCGGACGCATCGCGTTCGGTACGACGGTAGACCATCATCACCTTCTCGGCCCCGAGACGCTTTGCCTGGGTCACGGCATCGACTGCCGTGTTCCCGGCACCGATGACCGCAACCGTACGTCCGAGCGGAACCGCCGGCCACTCGCGCGACTTTATCTTCTCAATGAAGTAAAGCGCGTCATATACGCCATCCAGATCTTCACCGGGAATACTCAGGTTGTTTGTTGCCCCCAGGCCCACGCCAAGAAAGATCGCCTCGTGCCACTGCTCAAGTTCGGCGAACGAAACCGTCTGGGGATTCTGGATCTCAGATCTTGAATTTTGGATCTCACCTTCTTCAGCAGGCGTATGTGCCTCATTCGCGACCTTGGTGTTCAAAACAAACTTTACGCCCATCGATGCGATGCGTTCGGTCTCGGCAAGCGAGACGGCTTGACGCATTTTGTACTCGGCCATGCCGTACGTATCCAGCCCGCCGGGTTTCTCTTTTTGTTCGTAGACCGTGACGTCGTAACCGAGGCGAACGAGGTAAGCAGCGCACGACAACCCGGCCGGCCCCGAGCCGACTATCCCTACCGACTTCCCGTTCGGTTCCCGCTTCTCAAAGATCTGCCGGTCGGATGTCAGGGCAAAGTCGGTCGCGTATCGCTGTAGTCTTCCGATCTCTATCGGCTTCTGCAGCAGAGTCTTCTCGACGCACGCCCCTTCACACAAGACCTCGACGGGGCAAACACGCGCGCATGTTGCCCCGATCGGATTTGCATCGAAGATGACGCGGGCGGATCCGTGAAGGTTCCCGCTCGCGATCTTTTTGATAAACGAAGGAACGTCGATATGCGTCGGACACGCGTGCATGCACGGAGCGTCGTAGCAATAGAGACAACGGTTTGCCTCGACGAGCGCTTCGGCCTGCGTCATAGGCGGGTTGATATCCGCGAAGTTCCGCTCGATCTCCGTTATGTTCAGAGGTGTGCAATACGAGTCCGGCATAGATCCGTTTATTACCCTTTCCTGCGGCCCACGAACAGACCGACGACGGCCATCAATAGTCCGAGTGCTCCGATGACGCCTCCGGCAATACCGATCAGGTTGTCACGGGCCTTGTCGTCATTACAATACTTCTGTGACACTTCTGCGCCGGCGAGCTCGGATTGTAATCTGAGGCTCAACGGACCGATCTTATCGAAATCCCCGGCACTCTTAGCCTTTTCTATATCCGACCGAAGCTTTTCGATCGTACGTGCGTCGGATTCGGCAAGATCGCACGACGTACTCGGAATAAATCGGCTGCCGACGGCAGTCGCGATCCCGAGGAGCAGCAGTAGGATTCCCGCACCGATGAGTCCGCCTTTGAGACATCCGCCGCCTTTCTTCACGGGCGTGGACGCAACCGAGGCTGAGCCTTCGCCTGCAAACGCCGACGCGCTCGACCCCATAGGCGGGGCTCCGGAAGATGTATCGACACCGGGAAACATGTCGCCGAGTCGCTGCCACGATGTATCGCCGCGGCGAATTCCCATATCATTCGGCGAAAGCGAGCCGCTCCCCAGTTGCGCGAGAACGTCACTTTCCTCGAACGGCCCGGTCTGCTGATTGTTTCGGTTTATGTAGATCGACATATACTCTTAGAAAATCCTAGCCTCCCATCAGTTTGTCTTTACGAAATTGGTTCTGTCGCGTCGGAGGTGGATCCGATGCTTGCCAGATCATTTAGCAATTTGTCTTGGACCCGCTTTGCCGGCTGTGCAAACGCACACGCAAATCAGCGAACGCATAAGATCTCAACTCAATCAGCCACAATTTGTCCGTACGCATCCGGCCGCCGGTCGCGGAAGAACTGCCAGGTATTTCGAACCTCGCGGATCTTATCCATGTCGAGATCAGCGACAACAAGCTCGTCCTGATCGCGCGAGGCTTCGGCGATGATCTGTCCGCGCGGATCGCAAAAATAACTCTGGCCGTAGAACTCACCGATGTTCCAAGGTGCCTCTGTCCCGACGCGATTTATCGCTCCGACAAAGTAGCCATTAGCTACGGCATGGGCTGGCTGCTCGAGCTTCCAGAGATATTCGCTCAAGCCAGCAACGGTCGCCGACGGATTAAAGATGATCTCGGCACCGTTCAATCCGAGGCATCGAGCCCCTTCGGGAAAGTGCCTGTCGTAGCAGATGTAGACTCCGATCCGTCCGAATGCGGTGTCGAAACACGGATACCCGAGATTTCCCGGACGAAAATAAAACTTCTCCCAGAAGCCGGGATTCACATGCGGGATGTGAGTTTTGCGATAAGTGCCCAGATACTTTCCGTCGGCATCGATCACCGCCGCCGAGTTGTAGTAGATACCCGTCTGCTCTTCTTCGTAGACCGGCACGACCAGCACCATACCGTGCTCTCGCGCCACATCCTGCATCAGCTTTACGGTCGGGCCGTCGGGAATCTTCTCGACGGCCTCGTACCACCGCGTCTGCTGCTCGGCGCAGAAGTAAGGCGTGGTAAAGATCTCCTGAAAGCAGAGCATCTGCACGCCCTGCTGCGCGGCCTGCTCGACGAACTTCATCTGGTGATCGATGTTCGCCTTTTTTATCTGGTCGATCGGCGCATCCGAGGGCGCCTGGTTATGAGCTTGAATGAGACCTGCTTTGATTATTCGTGACATAGATTGATTTTACGCCGAGACGCAAAGACGCAGAGAAAGCAAGACAGGCTTGATCTACAACTGCTCCGATTCTTTTCGTGTCCAGTGTCTTCCGTGTGCTCCGTGGTTCCGAGCTGGTGGAATGAAACCACAGAGCACACGGA
>CAMLKY010000419.1 GCA_946480545.1 uncultured Acidobacteriota bacterium | reverse complement strand
GATCGTCTGGAGCAGCGCCATGAAGAGTCACTCGATGAACATGCAGTCGCCGTAGCTGTAAAACCGGTAGCTCTCAGCGACTGCATGTCGGTATGCATCCATTATAAGTTTGTGTCCGCCAAAAGTTGAAACCAATATCAGCAGCGAGCTTTGAGGCAGGTGGAAATTGGTGAGAAGAGCGTTAACGGTTTTGAACCGGTAGCCAGGAGTGATCGTGAGGCTCGCTGTCGCAGGGCCGGCGACGAATTGATCATGCTCCGCGAGAGCCGATTCCAATGCGCGCGTCGTCGTCGTGCCGACCGCGATGATTCGTCGTTGATCGACGCGTGCCGCATTTAGGCTGTCCGCCGTTACCGGATCGATCTCATATCGTTCGGGCAGCACCGAATGACGTGAAAGATCGTCTTCGCGAACAGGCTCGAAAGTTCCGTAGCCGACATGCAGCGTGAGCTCGACGATCTCGACGTCGCGGGCGCGGATCTCGTCGAGTATGTTTCCAGTGAAATGAAGTCCCGCCGTGGGTGCCGCGATCGCGCCTGTCGATCGTGCGTAGACAGTTTGGTATCGCTCGCGGTCGGACGCGCTGTCGGCAGGCCGCCTGATATACGGAGGGAGCGGCGTGCGGCCGGCTCGTTCCAGGACTTTGTGAAAGTCACCATCAAACTCGAAACTCACAAGGACATTTCCGTCGCCGAAGTTCTCGATGACCTCACCTGAAAGTGCATCTCCAAAGTCCACACGTTTTCCCGGTTTGAGACGGCGCGCTGGGCGCGCGAGGGCTTTCCACTCTGTACCGCTCAACTGTTCGATAAGAAATATCTCGATTTTCGCCCCGGTGTTGGAGTTTCCGATCAGGCGTGCCGGAAATACCCGCGTGTTGTTGAGAACAAGCACATCCCCACCTCGCAGGCGTTGGGGGAACTTTGAGAAAACATCGTCTTCAAAGGTATTCCCGTCGCGAGAAACCGTGAGCATCCGCGAGGCTTCGCGTTGTGGCGCTGGTTCCTGCGCGATCAGTCGTTCAGGGAGCTCGTATTCGAAATCGGAGAGCTGCATCTAGAAAAAAGTTTTACCTCAAGGCTGTGTTCCAATATAATTGCCTTATCGAAAAGACATAACTCTTTTTATATTAGCTGTTAGCATTTTGCAGGTCACGTGACCTTCCAAAGTGTGTACCGGCGGCATGGTGGTTGCTTTGAGTTATGTATGTGCCGGTTTGCCGGCAGGATTTCAGAATAGGGGGGCTTATGTTCAAAAGGAACTTTCTATCGATAACTCTTATTGCGGTGTCTGTCCTGATGTCGGCGTCTATTGCGTCGGCCCAGGGCCGCTACGCAAATGTTTATTCGCGCACGGATGTCGACAATTTCATCCGCAGCCTCGAGGCCTCGAGTGACACGTTCAGCCGGGACTTTCAGAGTGCTGGCGGAACCTCGGCCAGCGAGCGTCGGATCGTTGAGAGATTTGAGAATGCGGTTGATCGACTTCGACGGACTTTCAATAGCAACAATACGTGGTGGAACAGTCGGAATGACGTTCAGGGCATGATGGGCGAGGCTCGCCAGGTCAACGTGCTAATGAACAACGACCGCTTTGCACGACGTCTCGAGCGGCAGTGGCGCGAACTTCGTCGCGACATCAACAAACTTGCCGACACTTATGATCTTCCCGACCTTGCAGGTCAACGCGCCGGAACGGGCGGTGGAGGAGTTTTTAACCCGGGCGATCCGTGGGGCGGGTGGCAGAACACCGGCCCGATGAGCCGGCCTCCGGCATGGGCACAGGGAACGTTTCGCGCAACAGGGTATGCGAACATCATCATGAACATCGATGCGACCGGCCGTATCAGTCTGAACAACAACGGTCAGATGTATTACGGACGTTACAATCGCGGTCAGATGTTCCTGAACAATGATGTTTCGACGGTTCAGCGCAGCGGCCAGGGCATCAGTACCTATAACCGCAGCTCGGGTATCACGACCCACTATGTCCGCGAAGGTTATGTACCGCCTGGCGGCGTTGGTGGAGGCGATTGGGACGGCCCGACGAGCAATCCGCCGAACTGGGCAGTCGGAACGTTCTATGCTACGAACGGGTCGAATATCCAGATGACGATCAACTCGAACGGACGCGTGACGGTTTACAACATGGGTCAAACGTACACCGGCCGTTATTACAACGGACAGATCCATCTGAACAACGATGTATCGACTGTTTCGAGAAACGGTCGCGGCATTCGGACCTACAATCAGAGCAACGGGGTAACGACCGAGTACCGCAGACAGTAACCGACGGTTGCCTGGACACAAAAGGAAAACAGCATGCCCTTTCGGACATGCTGTTTTTTATTTTGAATCGCGTGAGCGATTCGTTAGTTATTAATTACCTCAGTAAAATTATTTATCATAATATCACCCCCAGTGCTGACTATGATGCCACAGTGCGGAAGAAGATGCCAGCTTTTTGAAATCGCTAACAACCCATCGGTATCAAGAAGTCCAACCTGTGGATCTCTTCCCACTTCCCATTCTCCATCGCTGAAATCCTGAAACTGATGCGACTGATAGAGACGTAGCACGGGCTTGCATCCACGCCATCACATTCCTCACTCAGCTCAAGCCAGCGTCGATCAGCTCCACGCTTCTTGAGAGCTTCGTAGACCTCACGGGCACTGAACTTTGGGAATTGGTGGGGTTCTTTGATCCGTGCAGTCAGAAAGTGGTTCTCGTCGATCTGCGCGATCGCTTTCCACGGCGAGGTGTAGTGCCTCCAATCCGTCAAATCAAAGTGAGGGCCTTCATCGCCGATAGCCATGCTCGTCTCGAACTGCTGCTCGACACGTAACTCTCGCCCATCACCGGCCTTCGGATGTAATAGGATCAACTGGTTCTCGATCGATTCGCCAAGCTCCAAATCAAAGCGCGTGACCCGACCCGGGATGAATCGAGTTTCCGAAATTTCACTTTCCGGATCGAATCGACGAATTTCCACCGCCGCGAGGTTTTTCGATTTGGGAGTGCTTAGCGGCGGAAGCGGTTGGAGATGAGTCACCGCCACCGTCACCGTGCCGTGGTCGAGGTACTCGATCGGCATCGGCTCAGCAGACGAGACCGTCACAAACCGAACGCACATTACGGCCGCGATGCCGGCGACAAATGTAACGAATGAAACAGGAGCGTAAGCGAGAACCTTATTCACAACACGAAACCTCTGGCTAGATTCTATGACCGCGAGCAGATAATCGGAAGGGTTTTATCGTCGTGGTGCCGGAGGT
>CAMLKY010000418.1 GCA_946480545.1 uncultured Acidobacteriota bacterium | reverse complement strand
CGGATCATTGCGATAGTAGAGATCCTGTTCAGGATCATCTTCTGCGCCGTTCCGGCTTTCATACGGGTCGAGCCGGTGACCGGCTCGGGACCGACGATAGGTACGATCGCGACCTCCGCGGTCCGGGTGAGCTTCGAATCAGGATTGCAGACGATGGATGCGGTGAAGCATCCGAGATCTCGCGCGTATTCCAAAGCACCGATCGTGTATGGCGTACGACCCGACGCAGCGATACCTTCAGATCTTCGGCGCCTTGCTGCCGATTATCTTCGCTCGACTCGGTCGCCTTGTAGAGAGCGTCGTAGCCACCGGCGATCACACCCTGGACCAGATCATACGAGACGCCATAGGTCGGAGGTATCTCAGACGCATCGAGCACCCCGAGCCGGCCGCTGGTACCCGTGCCGATATAAAAAAGTCGCCCGCCGTTCTGAAGCCGCTCCACGATCTTATCAATCGCAAGCGCAACCTGCGGCAGGACTTTCTCGATCGCGTCGGCAACGGTCTTGTCCTCGTTATTGATTAGCCTTACGGCCTCAAGAGTAGAAACTTTGTCGATTTCCGACGTGTTCGGATTATCGGTTTCAGTTATCGGAATCACTTTATGTATAACGGATGACTTTGGAAATTTTGTCAAGCGAAGTCATCTACCGCCGAGACGCGGAGACGCAGAGTGAAGAAACTTTTCTTTTATTCTCTGCGTCTCCGCGTCTCGGCGGTAAATCAAAATGTCTAATGCGACCGAGCGTTCTTCTTGGCGTAGAAGCGGTACGCGAGAGCACCGGCTCCTAGAGCGAATGCAGCGCCGGTGAGCATCGGATGAAGGCTCGCCTTTGTATACAGGCTGCTCTCGGCAACGTGGCCCTCGTATGTCCCGCGTTCCGAAAGACGCGAGTCGTTGGATTCGTACAGGCCCTCGAGCGGAGTTGGCTCCGCAGGCTCTCCGCTGCGTGTCTGGCCGAGCATAGTCGTCTCCATGATCTGATCCGCCACACGCGGCGCGTAATGACCGAGCACTGCATGTGCCTTTCCGGCCGCCCCGACGTAAACGTCCCGCACCGCGTTCTCGGCACAATGTAATATCGTTTCTGCTACCGTGTCGGGAGCGTACACCGGCGGCGGATTTTCAGGTTGCACGTCGAGATAATTTCTCGAATGTTCTTTGTAGGGCGTATCGATCGCGGCCGGCTTGATCAGGCTCACCGAGATCGGAGCGTCGTCCGCCTCGAGTTCCATACGAAGGGCATCGGTGAATCCTTTCACCGCGTGCTTCGATGCACAGTAGATCCCCTGCAGTGGGATTGCCCGATCGGAGAGCGTGCTGCCGACGTTTATGATCGCACCGCCGCGTGATCTCAAATTTTCAGATGCGACGAGCGAACCGTAAACGACACCCCAGAAGTTTGTCTCGAACAAACGCCGCATGTCCTCGATGGGAACCTGCTCGAGCTTTCCGTAAATGGAAACGGCCGCGTTGTTGACCCAGGTGTCGAAACCGCCGAACTTGTTGAGAGCTTCAGCAGCAACTTTCTTGACATCGCCCTCGCTTCCGACATCGGCCGTAACGTAGACGGCCGATCCGCCTGCCCGGTTTATCTCTTCTGTAAGCTTCCGCAGAGATTCTTCATTACGCGCCGCAAGTACGAGCCTCGCGCCTCGCTCCGCCGCCATGCGGGCGGTCGTCAAGCCAATGCCGCTTGTCGCCCCAGTTATGACGATCGTCTGCTCTTCGATGTTCTTGAGCTTTACTGCCATGGCCTGTCTCCTAGATCCGGTCCGCGGAACTTCCGCTACGTGCCGATGCATTCGTCAGTGAGTTTGGAGCGTTGAGATTTGCGCCCTCGTCAACTCCCACGCCAAGGCGCTCGACGAGTTCGCCTCCGAGCCAGCCGCCCATACCTGCCGCTGCAGTTCCGAGAAACGACAGAATGCTCGCCATTGTCTCGGGACGTGCCGGGATGTCATTTCGCAGATACCAGCTGCCCGCGAATAGAAGGAGGGCGATGACATTGCTCACGGCATGCATTGCCCCGATGGTCTTGGCGCGCGTACCGGAAGGGATCGCAAGCCAGTCGATCAATCCGAACGGCGCGGCGATCAACCCGCCGACGATTCCCGCAGCGAACATCCAGTAGGCGACATTCGCCATCTCGCCGTTGCCCCAGATCAGGTAGATGATGTCGAATACGACTCCGGTAGCGAGAAGTCCGAGCGGAAAAACGATCAAAATGGGATGAATTGCGTGTCCGAGAAACTTTGCCTTGCTTTCCATATAACCTCCAGTTCTAGATGCCTTTGTTTCGATTCGAAACATACTTCGGGATAGTTGGAAGGTGAGCAAGCAGCATGCCGGGCAGGCGGGCGAAGAGAGAAGGGGAGAAGGGAGAAGGCGCGTTCTGACTCCGTCACCCTCTTTCCTTCTCCTTCTTCCTCAGCGTTTGTTTCCGTTGGTCGAACTCTGGAATGCCATCAGCGCGGCGGCTTGGGCGGGTGGGACGGCGGGTTCGGTGAGGAATGCCTTCGGCGCGCATTCGCGGACCTTTTGCAGCATCGGTTTGGTTAGTAGCTCGCCGGCGAGGAAAACGCTGCCGACGCAACCGATCGGGACTCTGCTGTCTTGAAGCTTCAGCTTATCGATCACCGCACACGCGGCGAGCCCAAGCTCGAATCCGGCATCTTCCAGTATCTGTACCGCAACACTATCACCTTCCTGCGCCGTCTCGACCACGAGCCGCGCAAATCCCGCGATGCGTGTGTTGTCCACCTGAGGTGAGTAGATCGCAACGATGAGATTCTCCGGTCCTGATGCACGAAAGTATTCGGATGCACGCTGGCTGAGCATCGTGGGAACGCCGCGACCGTCAGATGCCTTTGCGATTGTGTGAAGCGCCTGCTGTGCGATCCCGACGCCTCCGCCTTCATCGCCAGCCAAAGGACCCCAGCCTCCAGAGATCGCCATCTCACCCTTTCCGTTTTTTCCGAGGCAAACCGATCCCGTCCCTGCAATGACGACCAGCCCGGGCTTCCCCTGGGTCGTAGCATAGAGCGCGATCTCGGCGTCGGTTACGACGCTTACCCTTCTTATACCTAGACGCTTTATAAAGCTCTCGCGCACGCTCTGTTTGAGATCGGACCGACGCACGCCGGCAAGCCCGAGGGTTCCTGCAACTATGTCCCCACGTGACACACCCGCGCGATCGCATGCGTCGTTGATCGCCTTCGCGATGTTGGTGACCGCCGTTTCGACACCGACTCGAAGTGGATTCGAAGGCCCGG
>CAMLKY010000417.1 GCA_946480545.1 uncultured Acidobacteriota bacterium | reverse complement strand
CAGCCGCCTCTCTACAAGGTGAAGAAGGGCAAGAAGGAAGAGTACATAAAAGACGAGAAGGCGATGTTCCGCTACCTGATGCGTCTGGCCACGAACGATGTTCATGTTATGGCCGGGGATAAGTCGGTCGAGGGCACCAGGCTCTCGAAGGCGCTCGAACAAACTACCGAATACAAGACGTACTCGGAGCGGCTGTCGCGTCGGCTGGGTAACGACATGCGTCTCGCCGAAACGCTGATATCCGCGTTCGCCTCGAAAGACGGCGTGTTAGCGAAACACAACGTCAAGCTGCGAAAGATCTTCGATCAGGAAGACTTGATGGCCGAGGTCGAGGGCCGTGTCGCTGCGGCGGGATATTCCACTGAGCTGATGTCGGATGAAGAGCACGGGCTGTGGGAGATCGAGATAACAATGCCCAATAATCAACGCATCTTGTTTGATTGGAACCTCGCCAGCTATGTCGAGTTCCAGAGGTCGGTCGAACTGATGCGCACGCTCGAGAACGATTTCCCGGCGCCGTTCGTGCTAGGGGAAAACGGGACGAGCGAGAACATCGCGTCGCGCTCGGAGTTACTTGAACGCGTGACCGCGATGGCAAAGAAGGACCTCGCGATACAGCGGTACAAAGGTCTGGGTGAGATGAACCCCGAGCAGCTCTGGGAAACAACCATGGACCCTGAAAAACGGACGATGCTTCAGGTCAAGATCGAAGATGCGATCGAGACCGATGGATTGTTCACGGTTCTGATGGGCGACAGTGTCGAGCCCCGCCGAAAGTTCATTGAGGACAATGCCCTCGACGTAAAGAACCTTGACGTCTAATAAAAACAATAATGCCGGTTCAAGATCGAGCATCTGAGAACCGGCATTCGTGTCTTTTCTGCGTTTTATGAAAACGACTTTCTTAGCAATTCTATTTTCGCTGGCGGTGTTTACCGTCGCCGCTTCAGCCCAGAACACCGACGAGGAAGATGTCGTAAAGATCACTTCGAAGCTCGTTCAGCTCGATGCGGTCGTGACCGATTCGAAGGGAAACCAGGTCACCGGCCTGACGAGCTCAGACTTTACGGTCCTACAGGATGGAAAACCGCAGACGATAAGCGGCTTTAGTTATGTGCCGCTGGGCGGCGCGGCTTCTGCCCGGGAAGCGCGGCCCGCCGAAAAGCGCGTGAAGGATCTTTCGCCCGCGCCGCTGACCAGATCTGAACCGGGCACCCGCGGACGCATCATCACCTTTGTTATCGACGACGGAAATTGCCGGGCCTCGATGGAAGGTATGCGCGCATCGCGTGAAGCGCTGGAAAAGTTCATCACCGAACAGATGCTTCCAGGCGATGTTGCTGCGATCTTCCAAACACGTTCAGGCAGCAGCATGTTCCAGCAGTACACATCAGACCGCGCATACCTGGTACGTGCGGCACGAAAGATCCGTTGGTATCCGCCGTCCGGCGGGTGCGCCGCTAACGATGGAACCTTCTATGACGCAGCACGCGTCAGCACAGAGACGATCACGACTCCAGACGGGCTCAAGTCGATCTCGGCCGAATCCGAAGAAGAAAAAAGTCGCCGAGAGTTGTCCGAAGATCGTGCCAAGGACCATCAGGTTGTCGGTTCGCTCGGTGTCCTGAGGTATGCGATCCGCGGTCTTGAGCGTGCGCCGGGACGCAAGGTTCTGTTCTTCCTCTCCGACGGTATTCCCCTCCGCGCACGCGACGGGCGAAGTCTTCCAGCCGTCGATCGATTGCGCGATCTGACGGACCAGGCCAACCGCGCTGCGGTCGTCCTGAACACGATCGACGTTCGCGGTGTCTTTGATACTTCGATGATCGAGGCGCGCGACGAAGTCTCGATACTCGGCAATCCGCGTGCGACCGACGAGCTTTCAGGCCTGCGTCGCGATGCGATAACGAACTCGCAGGACGGTCTGAAGTTTTTGGCCGACGAGACTGGCGGGACGTTATTCAAGAACGAGAACTATCTCGACGCGCCCCTGCGGCGCGCGCTCGAGATCGAAAAAGGATATTACCTTCTGGCCTATGAACCCGAGGACGACACGTTCAAGGGCAAGAACTTCAACCGGATCGAGATCCGTGTAAATCGGCCGGAGCTTCGGGTCGTATCACGTGCCGGTTTTCTCGGGGTGGTCGACCAGACGTCCGCGCGAAAGAAGACAGGCGACAGCGAGCTTTATGAAGCCATCGTCGCACCGCTTCCGACCTCGGGGATGAATCTCCGTCTAACCGCGAGCGCCGGGAGCTCGAAAGCTTTGGGAACGTTCGTTCGCGCACACATTCACATTCCGGGGCAGGATGTGAGCTTTGTCGATTCCAACGGGCTCAAGAAAGCCGTCTTCGATGTCGTTGCCGTAACGATGAACGAAAAGAACGAGGTCATTGACGAGTTTACGCATGCCCACACCGTGAGCGTCGAAGCAGCGGCCATACCCGCCATCGAAAAGAACGGGCTCGTATATTCGGCGGACGTGAAAGTGATGAAGCCGGGCTTTTACAATTTCCGCGTCGCATTGCGAGATGCCAACAGTGGCCGCCTGGGAGCAGCCAGCCAGGTGATCCAGGTGCCCGAGATGAAGGCTGGACGCTTGTTCGTCTCGGGACTGATGGTTACGAGTGTCGATTCAAACGGCAAGTTCGAAGCACCCGAAGCTCCAAAAAAGGACGCTCCGTTCACGCTTCCGAAATCGTCATCTTCACCCGCGATCCGAAGTTTCCCCCGCGGCTCGGTGATCGCGTATCCATACACCGTCTACAACGCCCGTCCAGGCGGAGACGGGCGGCCGAAATTGAATGTTCAGGTGAATCTGTATCACGATGGCAAACTGATCCTGGAGGGAAAACCCGCACCCGCCGATCTCCAGCAACAAGACGACTGGAGCCGGATCAGCGACTACGGGTTCCTGAAATTGAACCCAAATCTATCGCCCGGCGACTACTTGCTCGAGTTGATCGTCACGGACCTTTCATCGAGTGGAAAGAAAGCCGTGTCGAGCCAGTTCATCGACTTTGAGGTCGTTGGTTGATATTGGCTATTCGATGTCCTGCCGCTGCGTCCCATCGATCTCCAGGACGAGATCGGCGCCGTATGCTTTGGCCGGGGTCTGAAATCCGGCGGGAACATTTCCGCCGAGTATCTTCCGGATTATATTTAGTGCCGCGAGTGCGGTTAGCGTATAACCCTCCGGTCCCTGCATTCGCGATTCGACTCGATTGCCGTTTAGGTCGATGGCTTCGCCCCAGAGAAGGGTTCGTCCCTTCGCTC
>CAMLKY010000416.1 GCA_946480545.1 uncultured Acidobacteriota bacterium | reverse complement strand
CCGCCATCTTCCGCGAACGAAAAATGTGGATTCGTGAGCGTACGACGGAGCTCGGCGCTGCGCGGGCTGAGTACTGGGGCTGGACAAATATCTATACGTACTCAAAGTCGCTCGCGGAACAGATAATCGCCCAGCAGGACGACATCATCAAGACTCTCGTCCGACCGTCGATCGTCGAGTCGTCGCAATCCTATCCGTTCCCCGGTTGGAACGAGGGATTTACCACGACCGCTCCGCTGATCCTGATCGCCCTCCGCGGTCAGCCGATCATTCCCGTCAACGAAAAGCTTATCCTCGACATCATTCCCGTCGACATGGTCGCCGGCGTGATCCTTGCCGCGACGATGAACGCTCTCGTGGATGACAATCCGCCGCTGGTTTTCCAGGCGTCGTCCGGCGACTCGAATCCCAACGACATGAAACGCATCGTCGGACTCGTCGGTCTCTACAAGCGGCAGCACTTTGAGGACAAGGAAACCGGAAACAAACTCGCGAACAAGCTTTCGGGAATGATCGAGGCCGCACCCGTAAAACAGCGCACGTACGAGCTTACCTCGGCGCCGATGCTCAACAAGCTCGCGCGGCGTGCCGATGATCTGCTCGAAAAAGCGAGCCCTCGTTGGGGCGGCGGCCGCATCGGCAATATCGTTTCGGACATTCGAAAGTCCGTTGACGATTTCGAACGTACAACGCAGGAGACGATGGACGCGTTCGCGATGTTCAAGCCGTTCATGATCGATAACGAATACCTGTATCGATCCGACAACGTCCGCGCACTCATCTCGGTGGTCAAAGAGAAGGAGAAGCATCTGCTTCCGTGGTATCCGGAAAAACTCGATTGGTACGACTACTGGCTCAACGTCCATTTCCCTGGGATGAAGAAGTGGGTGCTGCCGACGCTCGAGGAAGAACTGAAGATCCAGGAGCGACGCTCGTATACGTACAAAGACCTGCTCGATCTTTTCGATACGTCCACGAAGCGTTTTGCCACGCGCGTCGCGATGCGTATAGAACGCAACGGCCGGAAAGAGCAGTACACGTTCGAGGATGTGCGCGAACTGACACTGCGCGCCGCGGGATTCTTTGCACACAACGGGATCCAGCACGGCGACCGGGTGATCCTCTTCTCGAACAACATGCCCGAGTGGGGCATGACATATTTCGGGATACTAAAAGCCGGTGCGACCGCGGTCCCGATCGATCCCGCAAGCTCGGTCGACGAGATCATCAACTTCGCCAGGGCCGGTGAAGTATCCGCGATCGTTCTTTCGCCGAAATTGGCCAGCGAGAACCCAGATCTCGCTGACAGGCTCGCCGCAGCAGGCGGAAACCTGGCGGGTGGGGACGGTGCCTCGACCTTGGATACAGAAATCCAAAATCCAAAATCCAAAATCCAAAATGTAAAAGTATGGACCTTCGATGAAATCTTCGAGATGCCGGACGAAGTCGAAGAAGCGAAGCGAAACGCACTGCTTCCGGCGAAGATCTTGTCGAACTCGGTTGCGTCGCTGATCTTTACGTCCGGCACCACCGGCAAACCCAAAGCGGTGATGCTCTCGCACAAGAACTTCACGAACATGATCTCGATGCTGTCGAGTGTCCTCGATATGGACATTACAGACGGTGTCCTGTCCGTGTTGCCGATGCATCACACTTTCGAATTCTCAGCCGGGTTCCTCACGCCGTTTTCGAACGGCACGCAGATCACCTATCTCGATGAGCTCACCGCCGAAGAGCTTTCGTACGCGATCGAGAATGGTCACGTCACCGGAATGGTCGGCGTGCCTGCACTATGGGAGATGCTGCATCGACGGATCAAGACGCGGCTGCGTGAACGCGGCGATTGGATCGCGGACATCGCCGATAACATGATCGACTTCAATGCGTGGCTCCGGGACAACACTCCGTTCAATCTCGGTCCCATAGTGTTCTTCCCGATACATCAAGGCATGGGCGGCAAGATGCGGTACCTGATCTCCGGCGGATCGGCATTGAGTGAAAAGGTCCAGAAAGATCTGCATGGTCTCGGATTCACGGTGCTCGAGGGGTATGGCCTTACCGAAAGCTCGCCCGTACTCACAGTCGCGCGTCCGGGCAATAAGTTGCTGCGTGGAAGCGTCGGGAAGCCGCTCCCGGGCGTCGAGGTCAAGATCGACAATCCGGATGAGAGCGGAGTGGGCGAAGTTCTTGCCCGCGGGCAGAATGTGATGCTTGGGTACTACAACAATGAAGAAGCGACCGAAGCCGTGCTGCAGGACCGGTGGCTTAAGACCGGCGACCTTGGAAAGCTTGACGAAGACGGGAATCTCTACATTGTCGGACGCTCGAAGGATGTCATCATCGACTCGAACGGAAAGAACATCTATCCCGACGAGATAGAAGATCTATATGGCAAGACCGGCTTCGTCAAAGAGCTTAGCGTCGTCGGTCTCCCGGACGACGATGGCGGGGAAAAGATCGCCGCTCTCGTCGTGCCCGATTACGAGCATGACATCGCGTTGAATCGTGCCGAGGTAAACAAGAAAGTGGAAGAACATTTTCGCGAAGTCTCGGCCGGATTGCCGTTCTTCAAACGCGTAAAGGTGCTCCATCTCACGCCGTTCGAGCTTCCGCGGACCGCGACGCGAAAGGTAAAGCGTCCCGAGGTCGTCGAGATGCTTCAGAGCCTCGAGGAGCGTTCCAAGAAGCGCACTAACGCGGTCGTCGAATCAAAGGGAGACGACAACGCACTTTGGATCAGAAAGATCGTCGCAACAGTTTCGAATCGTCCTTTGAGCGACGTCGCGATCGAGGACAAACTCGCCGACCTTGGATTCGATTCGCTGATGTTCGTCGAGCTGCAGGCAGCCGTCGAAGACGCGGGCGGACGGGTGATCACACCGGACACCCTGAACGAGGTCCAGACCGTTCGCGAACTGCTGACTGCCGTCCAGCGCGTCGACAAATCGAAGAAGCTCGCCGATGAGCCGCGCGTAGAAGAAAAGAAGGATGATGAAGAGATCGTTATTCCTTCGATCGTTAGACGTGCCGGCAACGCGGTGGTAAGCCTCGCGCAGAACACGTTGTACGAGGGCGTTCTCGACACTCGTATCGAAGGCGAGTCGAACGTGCCCCAGCACGTGAACTTCATTGTCGCCTCGAATCACACATCGCATATTGATACGGGCTTAGTGAAGAAGGCGCTCGGTCCGGGCGTCGCGGACCAGACCGTCGCAGTCGCCGCGGCAGACTACTGGTTCGATACCAAGTACAAGCGCGCGTACATGAACAACTTCACGACG
>CAMLKY010000415.1 GCA_946480545.1 uncultured Acidobacteriota bacterium | reverse complement strand
CGTCAAAAACGGTGAACGCTAGCCGCTCTTCCCTCTTAGCGTCTTTGCGGGAACGCATATTCTCGGTCTCACGTGCATATCTCATCCCTACCCCAAAATTCCTCGATACGCTAAACTAACGCCTTATGGCGTTGCTCAAGATCGCCCACTACCCGGAGCCGGTGCTTCTGACAGTCGGAAAACCCGTCACCGAAGACGAATTCAACACAGACCTCACCAGGCTCGTCGATGACATGTTCGAGACGATGTACGAGGCCGGCGGTGTCGGTCTCGCGGCGCCGCAGATATTCGAATCGCGCCGACTCTTCGTGATGGATGTTCCGGATGAAGAGGGCCGCTCGAATCGGCTGACGTTCATCAATCCCGAGATCATAAGCGTCGAAGGCGAGCAGACGGGCGAAGAAGGCTGCCTCTCGTTTCCGGGTCTTTATCAGACCGTGCAGCGAGAGATGCGGGTGATCGTCCGGGCCCAGAACGTCAATGGAGAGATCTTCGAGGAGGACCTAAAAGACCTTGCGGCGAGATGCGTTCTTCATGAGACCGACCATTGCGACGGTATCGTATTTCTGGACAGAATGAGCGCATTGAAACGGCAGCTTGCAAAGCGTAAAATTAAAGCCCTGCAGAAGACGGGGAAGTGGGAATGAACATCGAAAAGACCCGTGTAACAGCCGAAGCCTCGTCGTGGCGTGAGCTGAACAAGTATCTCGACCAGGGCTGGGTGCTTCTGCTCAGCTATATCAAGCATACCCACGATACGCAGGAGCCCCGGTTCGTGATCGGGTGGCAGCAGGAATCGGAGCCCGTACGGCCCGAGCTTTTGGATGAGTGGGAGCTGCACGAGATCGACAGGCAGAAATACAGGTAATCAAGTATGCAAACACAGAGAGTTTTGGACGAATTTAGAAACGAGCCATTCACCGATTTTTCCAGGCCCGAGAACGCCGACGCCATGCGCGCGGCGCTGGATAAAGTTCGAAGCGAGCTGGGCCGTGAGTATCCGGTGGTGATCAACGGCGAGAAGATCAGCTTGCCTTCGAAATTCGAGAGCATCAACCCCGCAAATAAAACGGAAGTCGTAGGGGTTTTCTCGGAAGTCGATACGGACACATCGCTTGTCGATAAGGCTATAGACGCAGCGACGTCGGCGTTCCGGATCTGGAGAAATGTCTCGCCGGCCGAGCGTGCCGAATATCTGTTCAAGATCGCGGATGTTATGCGCCGCCGCAAGCACGAGCTTTCGGCATGGATGGTTTTCGAAGTCGCTAAGACCTGGTCCGAGGCCGATGGCGATACCGCTGAAGCGATCGACTTCATGGAGTTCTACGGGCGCGAGATGCTTCGTTGGTCTCAGAAGCAGCCGGTGACAAAGCTCGAGGGCGAGAACAACTCGCTTGAGTACATTCCGCTCGGCGTCGGAGCGATCATTCCGCCGTGGAACTTCCCCCTGGCCATCATGTCGGGAATGACGATGGCCGCCGTAGTTACCGGGAACACGGTTGTTCTAAAACCTTCATCCGATTCACCTACCATCGCCGCGAAGTTCATGGAGATAGTCGAGGAGGTTGGTATACCGGCGGGTGTCGTGAACTTTCTTACGGGCAGTTCCGCGACCGGCGAAGCGATGACGACGAGTCCGAAGACGCGATTCATATCGTTCACCGGATCGAAACAGGTCGGCCTGCATATCAACGAGGTCGCCGCGAAACCTCGCGAGGGTCAGATCTGGATCAAACGGGTCGTAGCCGAGATGGGTGGCAAGGACGCGATCGTCGTTGCTGATGATGCGGATCTCGATTCCGCCGCGCTCGGCGTCGTGCAGGCGGCATTCGGATTCCAGGGCCAGAAATGCTCGGCGTGTTCACGCCTTATCGTGGACGAGAAGGTCCATGACGAGCTCGTAGGGAAAGTCGTCGAGCTGACGAAGAACCTGAAAGTTGGTATCCCCACGGAAGCGGATACGAACGTCGCCGCTGTCATCAACAAGCGAGCGTTCGACAAGACGCTCGACTACATTCAGAAAGGAGTCGACGAGGGCGGCGAGATCATCGCTGGCGGCAGCGGTGTCGACGAGGACGGGTTCTTTATCGAGCCGACCGTCATCGACAATGTCGAGCCCGGGGCTACGATAGAACAGGAAGAGATCTTTGCTCCCGTGCTCGCGGTCATAAAAGCGAAGGACTTCGATCACGCTCTCGAGATCGCGAACGGGACCGAGTTCGGGCTGACCGGCGCGGTGTATTCGACGACGCAGGCGAATCTCGACAAGGCACGCCGCGAGTTCCACGTCGGGAACCTCTACCTGAATCGCAAATGTACCGGTGCGCTGGTCGGCGTTCATCCTTTTGGCGGGTTCAACATGAGCGGCACGGATTCCAAGGCCGGCGGACGCGAGTACCTGCTGCAATTCATGCAGGGAAAATCGATCTCGCAAAAGGTATAAGATCGAGGACAACGAAACTATGAAACTTACCGTAGGGGAATTGGCGCTGTGGCTACTTGCCGCAGCGTTTTTTGTTGGCGTGCCGGTGTCGGCGCAGAAGAAAACGGCCCAGTCGACCGGCTCGACCAGGTCGATGGTATTTGCAGTTATCGACGGAGGGAAGAAGATCGAACCGATCGGAGTGGTGAATGGCGGTGTGCTCGGCGACACGTCCGGCGAACCGGACGACATGCAGGCGTTGGCCGCGAGCTACTACAAGCCGAAGACGGTTTATCCGTTGATCTTTGGAGGCGCTAAGGCCGGAACTGTGACCGTCGTGAAATCGAATATCGGCTCTGAGTGCGGCGGCTCGACGGCGGATATCACCGTCGCTTCGAGCACGGCTAAACTGTCCGGCCTCGTGATGGGACTGGCAACGAATCTGAAGATTATTGGCGATGACCCGAGCTACCGTCGCCGTCCGACGCCGGCGGAGCGCGGCGAGATCGAGAAGCTCGTCCGCAGCGAGTTCAAGAAGAATGGAGCGTCGGTGGCTGCTGTGAAAAACCTCCGGTATCACAACCTGACGGCGGTCGACGTGGACGCTGACGCGGCACCGGAATTTGTCGGTTCTTACTGGATCGCGGCGACGACAAAGGAGCGTCGCCTCCTTTTCTTCATCGCGGAGGGTAACGGAGGCGGTGGATTTCAAATCTCGCACTCGGACCACTCGGTCGTTACGCCCGACGATATGATGAGCGGCGACCTCAAAGATCTGGAGACCGGCGTTGGGTCCGAACTGCTCATCGATCTGCTCGATTACAACAACGACGGCGTCAGGGAGATCTTCACATTGGGCATGGCTTT
>CAMLKY010000414.1 GCA_946480545.1 uncultured Acidobacteriota bacterium | reverse complement strand
ACAAAATCAGAAGATTTTACCTCTAATTTTTTAATTTTGCATTTTTAATTTTGCAATAAAATTACGCTGCAACGACTTCGGCTTTTAATTTTTCGGTTTGATAATGCGTCGTCAAAGCGTTGACGAATTCATCGAGCGCGCCTTCCATTACCAAATCGAGTTGATGAACCGTCATCCCGATGCGGTAATCGGTGACGCGATTTTCCTTGAAATTATAGGTACGGATCTTCTCTGACCGGTCTCCGCTCCCGACCATGGATTTCCTCTCACTAGCTTGTGCTTCGTGCTGCTTCTGCTCCTCGATCTCCTGCAGCCGCGCACGAAGAACGCGCATAGCTTTCTCGCGATTCTTGATCTGCGACTTTTCGTCCTGCATCGACACCACGACGCCCGTCGGCATATGCGTGATTCGCACCGCCGAATAGGTGGTGTTAACTGACTGGCCACCCGGACCCGAAGAACAGAAAGTGTCGATGCGGAGATCATTCTGATTGATCTGCACGTCGACTTCCTCAGCCTCGGGCAGGATCGCAACGGTAACAGCCGAAGTGTGGATACGTCCCTGCGTCTCGGTCTGCGGAACACGCTGAACGCGGTGGACGCCGGACTCGTACCGCATTTTCGAGAACACACGGTCGCCCTCGATCATCGCTACCGCTTCCTTGATACCGCCGACACCGGTTTCGGCCACGTCCATGACCTCCATCTTCCAGCCCTGGCGTTCTGCATAACGCGCGTACATCCGCAGCATCTCAGAAGCAAACAACGTCGCTTCGTCGCCGCCGGTTCCGGCCCGGATCTCCAGGATCACGTTCTTCTCGTCGTGAGGATCACGCGGCAGCAGGAGCAGCTTCAATTCTTCTTCGGCAGCCGGCAGCTTCGATTCGATCTCAGACGCCTCGGCCAAAGCCATCTCGCGCATTTCTTCGTCGTCCGCGGCTCCGGCAAGCTCGCGAGCACCTTCGAGGTCTTCCTGCATCTTGCGAACTTCGCGATACTTCTCGACTATCTCGCCAAGAGCGCGATGCTGTTTCATCGTTTTGGCGTACGCCTTCATGTCCGACATGATCTCGGGCGATGAGACCTGTTCGGTCAGCTCTTCGTAGCTCTTCTCGATTTGTGCCAATTTCTCAAACATATACCAAACCTTTCATCGCCGAGACGCGGAGACGCGGAGTCGCTTAATACGAATTCTCCGCGCCCCCGCGTCTCGGCGGTTTCAAACTCTTATGCCGTCTGCGGCTCAAGCTTCAACGACTCGTCCAATGCTTTGATAGCCACCTCGAGCTGCTCGCCGTCCGGCTCCTGTGTCGTGATGTTCTGAAGCCAGATGCCCGGAAGAGTCATCAGTTTGAATATCGCACTCGACTCTTTCTTCGCGGCATAGCGTATAACTTCGTACGAAAGACCGGCGACAAGCGGCATGAGCGCGATCCTTACGACGAGGTTCAGCCACATCGCATCGAACTTGATCACCGAGAACAGAACGATCGCAACCAGCATGACCACCATCAGGAACGACGTCCCGCACCTCGGGTGCTGCCGCCGTTGCTGAGTCGCATTCGCCACATTCAGGTCCAGGCCCTTCTCCCATGTGAAGACGGTTTTGTGTTCGGCTCCGTGATATTCGAAAACCCTCCGAATGTCCTTCAGATACGACATCGAGAAGATCATCACGACAAAGAACAGCATCCGCACGAGACCGTCGATCAGGTTGAATGCGACCCAGGAATGAGGCTTAACCTCCCACACATACGCCTTAGTGGTCTCCCACCAGCCGGCGGCCGATGCGATCACGGGAGCTTCGGCCCAACCTAACGCTATAAAACCGATGTTCGTAAGCAGAAGCGGAGCTACGATGAAAAGCAGGATATTAAAGCCGAGAGCAAAGATGATCGAACCAACCGCGCTCGCCGACTGCCCCGCTTTTTTCGCTTTAGACGTTTCCGGCATGACCACCTTTACCGGCGCCTTCGTAAAATCTTCGTCTGTCGTTCCTTCAACCAGCAATGGCTCGCGGACGAGGACCTTCTCCTTTGCTAACTCCTCCTGCGCCTTGAGATCGTCTTCGTAGATCCGCGCCGAAAAGTTCAGCGCTTTGATCCCGAGCGCCATCGACTGGATCAACGTCGCACCACCCCGAAGCACCGGCCAACTCAGCCACTTGTACTTATCGCTCCACTTCGGAAGCCGGTCGGCGGTCGTGATGATCGATCCGTCAGACTTTCGACATGCGATCGCATATGCCGACGGTGTCCGCATCATAACGCCTTCCATCACGGCCTGACCGCCCACGATAAGATCACGCTCCATCGCGAAGACGGTGTGTATAAAGCGAAGTGTCTTAGTCGAAGTTCTCTTTGCCATAGCTTTGGTAACCCGAGGGCTTAGATGCCGTTGCGATCAAAATCTAAAATCCAAAATAGAAGGACGCCGACCTTTTTTACCTATCGCGGGTGTAATCGGGTCACACCTCGAACGAACGGCGCAAAAGCGTCGGCGTCGGATTGTACTAAGCTAATGTCTGTAACAGCGGACCACTATTTCGCAGCCTGAGTCCCACCGCGAGCATAACGCTTGTTAAAGCGATCGACGCGTCCGGCCGTATCAACAAGCTTCTGTTTGCCCGTAAAGAATGGGTGGCACTCAGAACAGATCTCAATGTGCAGCTCCTCGCCCATTGTCGAACGGGTCTTAAACGAGTGACCACATGCACACGTCACATTTATTTCCTGATAGTTCGGATGAATTTCCTGTTTCATTGCTCTACTCTTCCAAAATCACCTATAAAAACAAACCAAGATATTAAGCTTCGTTTGGATGAAAGGTCAAGCCAGAAGGTTTTCCAGCCGTTGTTCGCCTATGTTATAGAACGATTTAAGAGCATCGATCCGGTCCTGCAGGCTGTCCTTCAATGGAGATTGCCTGTCAAGATGGACGGCCGCGATCATGTTGTTCTTCGGCGTGTGCTCGCTGGCTACGAATTCGAAGATCTTCGTCGCGTATCCGCTTCGCTCGAGCAGCAGTCCGCGGAGGCCATCTGTGACGGTCTCGGCCTCGCGTTCGAGCATCGTCCCGTGTTTGAGAACGTCTTTCAGCACATCCGGCGGCTTCATCTGTCGCCGGATCTCCTTATGACAGCAGGGGGCGGCGACGATTATCTCGGCCTTGCCGGTAATCCCTTTATAGAGCGCATCGTCTGTCGCCGTATCGCACGCGTGTAAGGCGATGAGCATATCGACCTTGCCGACGTCGAAGCTTTCAATCGACCCGGGGACGAATTTGAGCCCGTCGAATCCCA
>CAMLKY010000413.1 GCA_946480545.1 uncultured Acidobacteriota bacterium | reverse complement strand
TTCCCCCTTCCACTCCCCTTTTCTGCTGTGTGGAATATCGAACTGGTCCAATATCCGATTGCACAAATGTTCTACCAGCTCATCGATCGTTTTCGGGCGGTGATAGAAGCCGGGGCTTGCGGGGAGGATCCTTGCGCCGGCTCGGGATAGGCGGAGCATGTTCTCGAGGTGGATGGCGTTGTAGGGAGTCTCGCGCGGGACCAGCACGAGCTTGCGGCCTTCTTTGAGGCACACGTCGGCGGCGCGATGGATCAGGTTTGTCCCGGCGCCGGAAGCGATCGCACCCAGAGTCCCCATCGAGCACGGGACGATTATCATGCCCGCTTGCTTGTTCGACCCCGAAGAGGGTTTCGCCGCAAGATTATCAAGACGCCACAGACGGATCAGTTTGGAATCCGAAGGCAGCCCGAGCCACTCATTCACCCGGGATGCGTCTGCGTCACGCAGGTTCGCGCCCATCTCTACCTGAGCGACCGTCGCCGCTGTCGATGACATGACCAGGTTTATCGTCTCAACTGCGCCGCTTTCGGCAAGGAGCTGCAGTGTTCGATGCGCGTAGATGGTTCCGGAGGCTCCGGTGATTCCGACGGTTAGCTCCATATGGCGTGGATAAATTCTAGCTTTAGCAGAATCGTGATACAAAACGCCGGCGCGTTTCGCGTTTTAGGATGAGAACGCTCGGAAGGCGTGCGGACTTGAAGGAGGTGAGCTATGAACGGCTGCGAATGCACTATTTACAATCTGCTTTTGAACGTGGTCAGCAACGACTATGTGGCGTGGACATTCATGACGCTCGCAAAGGCCTACAAGTATGCGGGACTGCTAACTTAAGTTTCTCATTCATATCCTCCTGTCGGCGGGACCCTGGGTGTCCCGCCCTTTTTGTGCGCCTTGGCTGTGTGGTGTAAATTCAAGCTGCTCGTCTTTGCGTCTTTGCGACTTTGCGGGAAAACCAAGGCTCGACGAACTCGAGACAGGTGTTCCCGCAAAGTCGCAAAGACGCAAAGACGCAAAGACGCAAAGACGCAAAGAAGATAATTTGGGATGAACCAGGCCGAACTCGAGAATATACTTCGCAAGCACCGCGACGGCGAGATCGATGACGCGTCGGCGGTCGACCAGATCCGAAACCTTTCGTACGAAGACATCGGCTACGCGCGGGTCGATCATGCGCGAGCTGAACGGCAGGGTTTTCCTGAAGTCATCTTCGGCGAAGGCAAAACGTCGGCGCAGATCTGCGGGATCTTCGAAAAACTTCTCGCCCGGCGACCGAATCTTCTGATCACCAGAACAAACAAGGATGTCTACGGGGATATTCGCAACATCTACACCGACGCTGAATGGCACGAGTCGGCTCGGGTGATCCGCGTGGTTCGCGATCGCGAGGAGCGCGGTGCAGGTGAGATCACCGTCGTGACGGCCGGCACGAGCGATATTCCTGTCGCTGAAGAGGCAGCCCTGACTGCGGAGACGATGGGCAATCGAGTACAGCGCGTGTGGGATGCAGGCGTCGCCGGCATTCACCGCATCCTTGCCGAGCGCGAGCTGCTTCAAAACTCACGCGTGGTGATAGTCGCCGCTGGAATGGAAGGCGCTCTTCCTTCGGTCGTGGGCGGGCTTGTCGCTGTGCCCGTGATCGCCGTGCCGACCAGCATCGGCTATGGAGCCTCGTTCGGAGGCATCGCCGCACTCCTCGGTATGCTCAACTCATGCGCATCGAATGTGACTGTCGTGAATATCGACAATGGCTTCGGAGCAGGGTTCGTAGCGAGTTTGATAAATAGGAAGCGGTAGTGGTTCGTGGTTCGTTGTTCGTGGTTTGTGATTCGTCACTCGATGTCGGCTTCGCAAAAATGAACAACGAACAACCAACAACGAACAACGAACAACCAACAACGAACAACCATCATTCAGGGATCGATCAAGACATACAACCTGTCAGCCCAATCTGAGCGGGCGTTGCGGAGGATCTCATACTGGACTCGCGCCATGTCTGCGTTGCCGAGCTTTAGGTAGGTACGGCCGAGGTTGTATCGCGCCTTGTCGAATTCGGGATCGTAGCCGAGTGCGGAATTGAAAGCCTGCAGACTATCGTCGGGCTTGTTCAGCTCGAGATAGCTTTCGCCCAGAGCGTTGTACGTCTTTGCGTCGGGCTTGTAGGTTTTGAGCTGTTCGTATGCCGTCGCCGATTCGGCCCAGCGCTTCAGTTTGAAATAAGCAGCGCCCAGATGATCGAGAGCATTCGCATGATCGGGCTTCATCGTGATCACCCGCTTGTATGCGAGGATCTCCTCCTCAGTCCGGTTCAGCCTTCCGAGGGTCAGGCCGAGTGCGTACTGCGTCTCAGGTGTGTCTTCGAGCCGGAGCGCGACACGATAGGCGTCAGCGGCGTCCTTGTACTGTCCAAGAGCATAACTCGATGCGCCGATGTTTACATGAGCCTCAGCCCATTCCGGACGAAGCCGCGCCGCCTGCCTTGATGCCTTCAACGCATCCGAATGCCGGCCGAGTACGCCGTAACAAAACCCCGCCTGGTACCAGGCCTCGGGATAATTCGCGTCCAACTCGATCGCACGCTCGAAGTACTGGAGGGCCCGGGCATAATCATCCCTCGAAAGTTGAGCGACGCCCTGCGAGTAAGCTCGCTCGGCACCCGAGCGCTTGTTCTTCTGCGTTTCGGCGGTTAACGATGAGACGGTCTGAAGCTCACTGACCTTGAGTTGGAGTATGCGTTCCGAAGGAACGGCGAAATTCAGGCTCTGACCTTCGGCCGCCTGAAGCGTTGCGATGCCGATTACCTGACCCAACATGTTCACGACAGGAGAGCCGGATGATCCCGGAGAGATCGGAGCGGTGATCTGAATGATCCGGCCATAGCCGGAGATCTCTCGAACCGCCGAAACAATACCGTTGGAAACGCTGCCCTCAAGTCCAAACGGATTCCCGACCACGACGATCGATTCGCCTTCCTGCGGCACGGACCTGACGATCGGCAGCGGGATAGCGAGCTCTCTCGGAACATCGACCTGCAGCATGGCGAGATCGCCTTCACCGTCCACTGCAAGTACGCCCTTGACGATGAACTTCTTCCCGTCCATCAGATGGATCTCGACGCGGCTAGATCGTTCAATGACGTGCCGATTCGTGACTATCCGGTCCGGCGCAACAAAGAAGCCGCTGCCGCGCGACAGGGTATTCCCTTTGCTGTCGTATGTTTCGATCGCCACAGATGACGGCTTGATCCTCTTGACGAGCTCGGGCAAGTAGTCCTGCGCCGCGACGCAGCCCGCCAGAACAAGCGTG
>CAMLKY010000412.1 GCA_946480545.1 uncultured Acidobacteriota bacterium | reverse complement strand
TGAAGGTAGCGAGCGTGCGAACAGTCCAGTACGAAGGAAAGATGAAGCGCCGCGGACGCCAGGAAGGCCGCCGGCCCAACTGGAAAAAGGCTTACGTGACCCTGAAAAAGGGCGAGCCGATGGTGGATTACGCGGAAGCAATCTAATGATTGCGGATTTGGGATTGCGGATTTGGGATTTTCGCCCGACCGAGTTCCCAATTCTGAGTTGAAAAGTTGTGACGGGTAAGGAGACGGTGCGGGAATATGACAAGATCCCAAATCCGAAATCCGAAATCCCAAATTGAGATATGGGAATCAAGAGATTAAAACCGACATCGCCGGCACGGCGCTATCAGACTTATCTGACGCGCGATGAATTGACGCCGGGAGCAACCCCCGAGAAGTCGTTGCTCGAACCTAAGAAAAGGATCTCCGGTCGTAACAGTGATGGACGCATCACGATCCGTCGCCGCGGCGGCGGCCACAAGCGTTTCTATCGCGTGATCGACTTCAAGCGTGACAAGGCCGGGATTCCGGGCAAGGTCTCGCAGATCGAGTACGATCCGAACCGCTCGGCGCACATCGCGCTTATTACCTATCTCGACGGCGAGAAGCGATACATCATCGCTCCCGTTGGCCTGAAGGTGAACACGATGATCGTGAGCGGCGAGGAAGCCGATATTCTGCCGGGTAACGCGCTGCCGATCAGGAACATTCCGCTCGGCACCGAGGTTCACAACGTCGAGCTTCGTCCCGGAAAGGGCGGACAGCTTGTACGGTCGGCCGGCGGCTTTGCACAGATCATCGCGAAGGAAGGCGACTACGCTCAGCTCAGAATGCCATCGGGCGAAGTTCGAAGGGTCCCGGTCGTGTGCTACGCGACGGTCGGACAGGTCGGCAACACCGAGCACGAGAACGTTTCGCTCGGTAAGGCAGGACGAAGCCGGTGGATGGGCAAGCGGCCGAAGGTCCGCGGTGTTGCGATGAACCCGGTCGACCACCCGCACGGCGGCGGTGAAGGAAAGACGGCTACAAGACGAGACGCAATAAGCGTACGAGCAACATGATCGTTAAGGACAGGAGAAGGAAATAAATTCGATTTTGGATTTTAGATTTTGGATTTTGGATTGAAGAACAGTCCGGAGTCCGAGAATCCAAAATCCAAAATCTAAAATCCAAAATTGATATGCCTCGTTCATTAAAAAAAGGTCCTTTTATCGACCTGAGCATTGCAAAGCAGTTGAAGCGGATCTCCGAGACCGGAAAGAAGCCGCCCGCGATCAAGACCTGGTCGCGACGTTCGACGATCTCTCCGGAAATGGTCGGATTGACCTTCGGTGTGCACAACGGCAAACGTCACATCCCGGTGTTCGTCACCGAGAACATGGTCGGCCACAAGCTGGGTGAATTCTCTCCGACCCGATTGTTCAAGGGACATCCGGGAACGAAGGCAGAGAAGATGGCGAAGAGGAAGTAGGTATTTTAGATTTTGGATTTTGGATTTTGGATTGGCCGTGGGGCCGGCTCCTCAATCTAAAATCCAAAATCTAAAATCCAAAATGGGAATATGGAAGCGATAGCAAAGACAAAGTATTTGAAAGGCAGCCCGCGAAAGGCTCGACTCGTCGTCGACCTGATCCGTGGACAGAACGTCTCGCGTGCCCTCGCGATCTTGAAGTTCACGGATAAACGTGCGGCCGATCCGATCGCGAAGTGCCTGAGCTCGGCGATCGCCAACGCGACATACGCTGCCGAACAGCAGAACATCGCCATCGATCCGGACACGCTTTGGGTGAAGACCTGTTTCGTGGACATGGGGCCGACGAAGAATCGTCGCCGCATGCGTCCCGCTCCGCAGGGACGTGCGTATCGCGAGCAGCGTCACTACTGCCACATCACGATCCAGGTGACGAGTGAAGAGCAGGCAAAGACCGAAAAGGAATTGCGGGCCGAAGCAGCAAAGGCGAAAAAGGCAGCGGCAAATAAAGCTGAGGGCGGTGAGAAAAAGGCCGCTAAGGCTCCGGCGAAAAAGGCCGCACCGAAGAAGGCCAAGGCCGAGAAGGCTGAAGCTCCGGTCGAAGAAGTGATCGAGACGCCGGTTGAGAATCTCGAGGCTCAAGGTACAGCCGAGGTTGCCGATGCAAAGGACGTCGAAACGCAAACGCCGGAAGCTTTGAACGAATCGAAGCCGGCTGATGAGAAACAGCTCGATACAAACGAGGAGCTGGAGAGACAGTAGGACGAATGCGGATTGCGGAATGCGGAATGCGGAATGAAATCCAAAATCCAAAATCCAAAATCCAAAATGGAGATTATGGGACAGAAAGTTCATCCTTACGGATTTAGGGTCGGATACAACAAAGACTGGCACTCGCATTGGTTCGCCAAGCATGAGTTCTCGAAGTTCCTTGCCGAAGATCTCAGGCTCAAGCGCGATCTGAAGAAGCGCTTCAGCGGAGGCGGCGTATCGCACATCGATATCGAGCGTGCGGCGACCAGGCTGAAGATCATCATCTACACTTCGCGTCCGGGCATCATCATCGGCCGCAAGGGTTCCGAGATCGAGAAGCTTCGCGAAGATCTTTCGCGAAAGACCGGCCGCGAGGTTTTGATCTCGATCCAGGAGATCCGTCACCCGGAATTGAATGCACAGCTCCAGGCGGAGAAGATCGCCCAGCAACTCGAGAAGCGGATCGCGTTCCGTCGTGCGATGAAAAAGACGATGGAAGAATCGCAGCGGTTCGGTGCACAGGGTATCAAAGTGATGATCGCCGGCCGTCTGAATGGAGCGGAGATCGCACGAACCGAATGGTCGCTGCAGGGACGCCTGCCGCTTCACACCCTCCGAGCCGACATCGATTATGGGTTTGCTGAAGCGCTCACGACGTTCGGCATCATCGGTGTGAAGGTTTGGATCTATCGCGGTGAGATCCTCGATCCGAAAGCCTCGATGGCTCGCGGAACGACGACCGATCCGATGAACGAAGTAAAGGTCGAGCGCGGAGCTCGACGCGGCCCAAGACGGGACGATCGCGGAGACAGAGGTAGATAGTTCGTTGTTCGTGGATCGTGGTTCGTTGCTGAGAACGCGATCGCAATAACAACGAACAATGAACAACGAACAACGAACGAGGTTTTTGAGCTATGTTGATGCCGAAAAAGGTCAAGCACCGAAGAGTCATGAAGGGACGCATGCGCGGGAAAGCTACGCGCGGCGAGAACCTGAACTTTGGTGACTATGGACTGAAAACTTTGGAAGCCGGCTGGATCACCGATCGCCAGATCGAGGCGGCCCGTATCGCGATGACGCGTCACGTCAAACGTGGTGGAAAGAT
>CAMLKY010000411.1 GCA_946480545.1 uncultured Acidobacteriota bacterium | reverse complement strand
AGGAACTTGTGGCAGCCGTTGCACGTCGCCTCCAGGGCACCGACACGAGCTACGCACAGTCACACTAACAGGAAACGGGTGAAGCGAATCGCTTTTTACGGGGGTACATTCGATCCGGTCCACTGCGGCCACGTTACAGTCGCGGAGAGACTTATCACGCTTTTCCACCTTGATGAATTCGTATTTCTCCCCGCCTTCCACGCGCCGCACAAGACTGATCGCTCGCCGATCTCGGCCTTTCATCGATTCACGATGCTGTCTCTCGCGACGCTCGAGCATCCGAAAATGAAAGTCTCAACGCTTGAGCTCGAGCACGGTGAGAAACGCTATACGGTCGATTCTCTTCCCGAAATCATCGAGTCCAATCCGAACGCAGAGATCTTCTTCGTGATGGGCGCCGATTCGTGGCGAGACATCCGAACCTGGCGTGAGTGGGAGAAGGTGTTGCTAATGACAAACCATATCGTGGTCACCCGCCCCGGCTACGATATCGATTTCGACCATGTCACGGACGAGGTGCGCGAACGTATTGTTGATCTCCGCAAGCCATCCGCGACCGTGGAGCCGCCCGACTCGTTGCGAATATACATAACGGATGCAGTGCTCGTTGATGTTTCGGCTACCGAGATCCGGGAAGATATTCGCGAGGATGACATTCTGGACCGTTGGGATGATGTTCCCGAAATGGTTGCAAAATACATAGAAAAATACGAACTTTATAAGTGATGGAAGAATTACAGGAAAAGTCCCTGCATCGCGAGACGGTGAAGCTGGATATCTCGCAGGGGCGAACACCGTTTGATCAGCTCGACCCCGAGCTGCAGCTCGCCGTGCGCGCGGCCGACGATAAGAAGGTCGTCAACATGGTCGGGCTGGATCTGCGTGAGATCGCTAGCTTCACAGAGTTCTTCGTTATCGGCAGCGGGATGAACCAGCGACAGGTCCAGGCAATCGCGGACGAGATCACCGAGCGACTCAAAGAAGAATTCCGGCGCCGTCCCGTGCGAGTTGAAGGTTATTCGGCCGCTGAGTGGGTGCTGCTGGATTACGGCGATTTTATTATCCACCTCTTCGATAAGGAGGCTCGCGAATTCTACGATCTGGAACGTCTATGGCGGGACGCACGACGCGTCGAGATCCCGACTGCTTTTGATTAGAAATGAGATTTAGATTTGTCTGGATAGGTAAGACCAAAGACAGAAACATCAGGGCGCTGCAGGAAGAATACCTGCAGCGTCTTTCGCATTTCGTCAAAACCGAAGTCGTGGAAGTAAAAGACTCGGGGCCTCGCGACGATGCGGATATTGAAGGCGAACGAATCGTTGCCGCACTGAATCAAAAGACCTTCGCCGTTTTGCTTGATGTAACGGGCGAGGCGATCTCGTCGGCGGGTTTGGCCGGGATGATCGAGAATTGGCAGAACCGCGGCTTAAAGGAGGTCTCGTTCGTTATAGGCGGGGCAAACGGAGTGTCGCGGAAGGTTGCCGAAATAGCCGATATTAGTTTATCCTTGTCGTTTCTCACGTTCACCCATGAAATGGCACGCGTGATCTTATTGGAGCAACTCTATCGGGCGTACACAATTATTAAGGGGTTTCCGTATCAGAAATGACCGCTGCTAACTTGAAAAAGATCAAAGAAAGGCTCTTGAACGAACGAGAGCTGCTAATCGAAAAGCTGAAAGGCAATGATCTCTCGATCGACGATTCAGAGACGCCGGACCCGGTGGATCTAGCCGTGAGGAACTATTCGAAGAATGTAATGCTCGCGGTCTCAGAGAATGAGAGTCGCCAGTTGACGCTCGTGGACGAAGCGCTTCTCCGGATCGACGACGAGGAGTATGGACTTTGTCAAAACTGTGAAAAGGCGATCAACCAGAAACGCCTTGCCGCGATTCCGTGGGCACGGTACTGTCTTGATTGCCAGGAGCTCGTCGAAAAGGGTTTGCTCGACGACGAGTAAATGATAAGACTTCTCCCCGACTCCCTCGCTTCCCTTTTCTATCCCCGAGAATGCGGAATCTGCAGCGGGCCGGTGGAATCCCTGGCTGATGGAGCCGCGTGCGACGACTGCTGGAAGACGACTAAGATATTCGATGAAAATGAAACGCTCTGCATAAAATGCGGGGCGTTTTTATTTGCCGGCAATGCCGCACGCACAGCTTCGTGTCATCGATGCGAGGATCACGAGTACGATGGAGCCCTGGCGGCTGGGCTGTATGAGAAGGCCCTGATGGCATGCGTTCTGGATCTCAAACGCACTCCGCATGTTCCGGGCCGGCTCAGGACCATACTCACCGAGGTGGTAAAACGGCTCGGACTGGGCCCGAACACTCTCATCATTCCGGTCCCTCTTTCTGCCAGACGTATGCATGAACGCGGATTCAACCAAGCAGCGGTGATCGGTAAGTTTGTTGCAAAAACAGTTGGCCTCCGCTTCGACGAATCCAGTTTGATAAGAGAGGTTCACACCCCCATGCATCGGGTCGGGATGGATCGGAAAGCTCGAGCCCTAACCGTCAAACGCGCGTTCGCAGTGGTGCGACCGAAACTTATCAAGGATCAAGATATACTTCTGGTCGATGACATCCTTACCTCCGGTGCGACGGCATCAGCGTGCGCGTCAATACTCAAAAAGAACGGCGCGGCGACGGTCCGCATAATGACCATCGCACGCGCCGCGTGAGCTCAGTTACCCGAACTAAGGCACGTCGTACTTCGGCACCGCGAGATCGCCTGCGGTTCCGAACTGCGTAAAGGTTGCCACGCCGTTCGAGCTGTTCAGCCGATACCAGACATTGTTCGACGGCCGGAATACCGCCACATCATCGAGCCCGTCTCCGTCGTAGTCACCGACAACCGGGACGTCGCCGTTCGTTCCCCACTGGGTAAACACCGTCGTACCCGTAAGAGTGCGTGAGATATACCAAACGCCGTTGCTCGGTCGGAAGACGGCGAGGTCGACGCGTCCGTCGTTATCAAAATCGCCTTGTGTCGGAATGTCGTTAGTAACTCCCCACTGCCGTTGATTCACTGCACCTCCGTTGCTGTTGGTCCAGTACCAAGTGCCCGTAGCAGGGCGCCAAACTGCGACATCGAAGATCCCGTCACCGTCATAGTCTCCCGGGACCGGTGTATCGCCGTCGGCACCGAACTGCTGGAAGAAGAAATTGTTCGGGTCGCTCGATCTGCGGATCCACCAGGCACCGGTCGATGGGCGGAACACAGCAAGGTCCGCTTTCGCATCGCCGTCGTAATCGGCCGCGGCCGGGATGTCGCCCGACTGTCCGAACGCCGTGATGCCGACAGCGTTGTCACTG
>CAMLKY010000410.1 GCA_946480545.1 uncultured Acidobacteriota bacterium | reverse complement strand
GCGAAGGACGGCATCGGCGTCGAAGTTCTTGTCGTATGTCATCGCGAGTCCGGAGGTGTCTAGAGGGCGAGGGGAGCGAGGAGGAACCGAGCGACGAGCCGCCCAACCCGTTCGCGAGCAAGGGCGCCGAGAAGCTCGTCCCCTGCGACGTCGTGTAGTACGGCAGAAACGCGGGTGGGATGGTCGCGAGATCATTCGCGCCGACAAAGATGGGAATCGTCCCCGCGACGTTGGTGACACCGGGTGCTTTCGAACGCGCGCTCTTGATATCGACACCCGAACCCGTGATATCCGGCCGAAGATTCGGCGGCATCGAAGGATCTGCCGGCTGTCCGGCGACATCGCTGCCGGTACCGTTGTCGTTCCCGCGCGACGAGAAACCGGCCGGCGTACCGTATCCCTGTTTCTCTGCTGCGGCGACCGAGATCACCCACGGAGCGACCGAATATGGATTGATCATGTCAGGCGCGTCACCGTCATTTCCGGCAGCGAACACGACGGTAATGTTGCGGTCATGCATCGCACGCGTCGCGGTGTTGATCGGGTCGTTTGCGTCGTAAGGAAGACTGGCGAGCGTTGTGCCCCACGAGTTGTTACAGACGCGGATGTTATATCGAAACTGATTGACCAGGGTATAGTCCATCGCCTGAAGGATCGCGTACGTCGTCAGTCCGACATCGTTTCCGGCCCGGATCCCGATGAGCTTCGCTCCGGGTGCCATTCCCATGTACAAACCGCCGGAGGCAGCACCGGTTCCGGCGGTCACTGCCGCCCCGAACGTGCCATGTCCGCCTTCGACATCCGAGATCGGAACATTCTCAACCGGCAGGATCGGGAGAAAACCGGCTGGCGGCTCGACGGGCAAGTCGGCCGTCGCGAAGTAAACATTCTGCGCCACATTCTGTCCGAGGACGAGATCGGGATGCGTCGCATCTATGCCCGTGTCGATGTACGAGACGCCGATGTTCTTACCCGACACTGGCAAGCCCTGGTTGAGCGTTGTTACCTGGATGTCGCGTACGAGATTCTCGATACCGGTGATCGTCCTGCCCTCGCGATCAAGGAGCTTGAAAAGGCGATTCGCGTACAACGAGCGGATATTGGGTTTAGTCTTTAGAGCGTTGAACTGGAGACGGTTCACGGACGTAAGGACGATCGGAAGTTGGTCCAGGTACCGCCCGCCGGTGATACCCAGCGACCGCAGCATATTGAAGTCGGCCGCCGTCGGCTTCTGGCTAAACGTAATGACGACCGGTGTCAGCGATACCGGGGCCGCGTTTATGCGGTTCGCAAGGAGCGCGTCTATTGAAACCGCAGCATCGACCGTCCACACACCGACGATCGCTATCGTCGCCATCATCCAAACCCTTACAATCGTCCTCATCTTCCGTCCCCCAAGCTCTTCGGGCGAGTTATATGCCCTTTTTATCTAGCTTGAGATTACGAAAGACCGGTTGAGCCGGACTTGAGCGAGACTTGAGCTTGGCCTGGCCAGTTCAACGGCCTGAGCTGCCACGACGAGACATCAGAAAGTCAATGCTTTAAGCTTTTGTTCCCGGCTCGACAAATCCCTCGACCTCACCGGGTTCAACTATGGCGATCAATTTCCACGTGCCAGCCATTTCCATAAGTAGAATATGGCGATGATAGATGGCGTGTTTGGCATTGATCTTGACCGTTAGACGGGCATGATCGCCGCTGATGCCCTCACGTTCGACAACGTACGAGATCCAGGTACCCTCCCTGATCCAATTTGGAACGATCTCGTGAATCAACCGATCTGGCTCAATCGCAAGCTCGGCTTCATCCTCACCTCTAGACACCGGCGGTTTAGCTTTTGACCTCTCGGCAAGACACTCCTGGTAAGTAAGTAGCTTGCACTCAAAATAGTAATCTGGTGGCTCGGCGATTAGATTCTTCAGGCCGTCGGCGTCACCGGTTCGCGCATTCTCCCAGTACTCCTTGAATACGTCGGCCGGCTTCGCATCTCGCCGTTTGGATTCCTCGCGAGACGTCGGCGGTGGAACTTGTTTGGCGTTCTGTGCACAGCTTGAAACGGCTCCCACCGATACAAAGAGAAGAATTCCTAATAGCACTTCAAATCTCATATGATCACAGCCTCCTTTTCCGTTCGCACAACGGATTCACTCATCACGGACATGCGCTTTGGCTGAAATCGCACATTGCAATTGTCCGCACTTCATTAACAAACGATCTGAGATACCTCCTAATCCCTTCCCGATTGAATTTTTCAACGGTGACCCTCCCCCGGGCCGTTGTCGTGGTCATTCGAATGTTGCCATCTTTATCGGCGTGCGTATTCAGGTAGTTCGTGATGATTGAGTTCGTCTTCATCTCGAGCTCTTTTTGTGCTGCAAGCGTGCTGGTCACCGGACCGCTAACAGTCGAACCGGATGACGTTCCGGAGGTCTCTGCTGTCGACGTGTTGCTTGAACCCGATACCGAAACACTTGGATCTTTCCCGACGGTGACCGTCCCGCCAACACTGCTTGTGTTGGTGTTAGTGTTCGACGTGTTCTGACCAGACGTTACTTCTGATCTCTCGGGATTCATCTCGCCTCCGACGCGTGCATTCGCCTCATTCTGGTTCGCTATCTCGGCTTGGGCCTGATAGGCAACTACAGCAAGTTGTTGTTTGAGCAGAATAAAAGACTTCGGAAGCGTCGCGGTCGCACCCGTGACGGTTTGGGCGGTCGGTTGAGAGGCAAAGTCAGTCACTACCCTCGGTAACACAACCGATGAACTCGTGCCGCTCTGCAATCCTGATGGATCGACGAGCACGGTTGGCCGGTTCAGTGCGTATACGTACCTATTAAACGTTTGCGGGTCGCTCGACTTGCCCGATGAGAGCAGCGGATCTACGGCCGTGAAGCGACCGTGCTTTGGGTTGTAATACCGGGCCTCGGCAAAATCCAAACCCGACTCATCGTCGCGTTGATAAGTCGTAAACTTCTGCCTCACCGTGTCGGTTTGCCCATATCCGCTGTCTGGAGTGCGATGTGTTGGATCTGTACCTAACTCCTCGCCAAAAGGCATGAAATCCCGACGCGAGACGATCTCGCCACGAGCATTAGTTAAAACGCGCGGGCTTCCGAGCGTATCAGTCGCAGTGTAGTTGACCGTCGGAGCCGATGCGGGCGCAGTTGAATACTCGGCTACGAGCTTCCCGAAACCGTCGTATGCAAAAACCGTTGTCTCGCCGCCCACAACCTTCTTCACACGCCGGCCATTGCCGTCATAGTAGTAGCGGCCAAGCACACTTCCGGAGACGTCACGAATCTCGGTCTGTTTATTATCGCC
>CAMLKY010000409.1 GCA_946480545.1 uncultured Acidobacteriota bacterium | reverse complement strand
CGCCCCGATCGAGCGGTCAGTTATAGCCGGCTTCCTTGCGGCTAATTCGGAGCTGGGCCGGGATGACATAGCGATGGTATCCGCCGTATGCGGAGGGAGCATGCGTCGTGCGCTTGAGATCGTCCCGGCATCATTCAGGACGCAGCGAAGCGCCATGCTCAATGTGATCAAGGCCGCAGCCGATGACAGCAAGCGCGGGCTGCTGTCGGCATCCGAAGAGATGACCGATGCCAGGAATAAAGATGAGTTCGATGAGAAGCTCGAAATACTGCAGGGCCTGGTCCACGACCTCTGGTTGCTTGTGAATGCGGCCGATCGGGATTTGCTCCTGAACGTCGACATTGCTTCCGATCTGACCTCGCTTGCGGGCACCCTTGATTCTCCGATGCTGTCGCGATGGCTCGATGAGATCGAGACGATGCAGGAGAACTTCGTCGTAAATATCAATCGAAAGGTCGCGACCGATGCCCTCTTCGTCGAGATGGCCGCGAATTAAAACTTTCGGAACCAAATAGCTCACCGAGCGTCTAAGCTTCATTACATTTGCTTAGCGAATTTGGAACAGTTCTGGGAGAGATCGACCAGTTATCCCGCCGGCCAAAGCCGCAAAGCAGGATTGTAGGAGGAACATTTATGAAGACACGTGTGGTTTCTGCACTCGCTCTCCTATTCATCTTCGTACCTGCCGTCCTGGCTCAGGACGCCGAACCAAAAGTCATTAAGGCGGGAATTCTTGATGGAAAGACGACGCACCGACCGGCGCCGCAGTATCCTGCCGAGGTCAAGGCCGCGGGAATCGAAGGCGTGGTCTACGTCGATGTTGTTATTGACGGGCCTACAGGGAACGTAATTTCGGCCGCTGCTGCTACGGAGCCGAGACTGACAAGGCGGGCAGGAATCGAGGGTGAGATCGAAGTCCCCGTCGCCGACGAGCGACTCCGAGATGCGGCTGAGGCGGCGGCCCTCGAGGCTAAGTTTGCACCCATGGCTCACACGGGGCAGCCAGTCAGGGTTTTGGGGACACTTGTCTACCATTTCGTCAGTCGTATGCCGCGGACAATCGCTGGCGGAGTTTTGAATGGAAAGGCGGCAAGTCTGCCGAGGCCGGCCTATCCTCCAGCAGCACGGGCGGTGCGCGCTACAGGGATCGTCGCCGTTCAGATCCTCACCGACGAAGCGGGTAACGTTATTTCGGCTGTCGCCGTATCCGGTCACCCGTTGCTGCGGGCCGCGGCCGTCGAGGCGGCCAAAGCGGCAATATTTTCGCCGACGTATTTGCAGGGCACCCCAGTTACCGTGTCGGGTGTTCTAACGTATAATTTCGTTCTGGACGACGAGCAGGACTAGAGTTCGAAAGAGGAACTGAACAGTCTGTGCAAATTTCGCCCGGAGGATTTAATTATGTCGACACGGATCATCGTTGGTTTATGCGCCGCCATCTCGCTTTACGGAACCGTTTGGGCGCAGGATGCGGCTCCGCTGCCATCACCAACTGTTTATAGGGCGGAGCCCGGGGCGACGCCGCGACCTGTGCCGAAACAGATCTCCGGCGGGATCCTAAACGGCAAGGCGGTATCGCTGCCGAAACCTCAATATCCGGCGGCGGCACGGGCCGAGAGAGCTTCCGGGCCGGTGGCCGTTCAGGTTTTGATCGATGAGCAGGGAATGGTAATTTCGGCCGCTGCCGTTTCCGGACACGCTCTGCTTCGCGATGTCGCGGTTGAAGCGGCCCGCGCAGCGCAGTTCTCACCGACCTTTCTCTCCGGTCAACCCGTTAAAGTTTCAGGCGTCATCACGTACAATTTCGTCGCTGATACTCCGGCCGAGGAACGCGGCATCCTAAGCGAGATACCGGTCAAGGACCGCGACAAGATCTGGGTCCTCGGACTAATGTTCGGATTCATTCAGTCGGCCGATGAGAAGACGATAAAGAGCGTTGGAAATGAGCAGCAGTTCTACGACATCATGCGTGATATCTCGACGGACCTTCCGGCAAGCATGACGCAGTATAAATCGGCGCTCGATAAGGTGAACAGTCGAGATTCTGCCTTAAGGTCTGAGGGCGCGCGAGAGTTTGTGACCGCTATCAGAAAAGAGTTTAGTCGCGAGCAGAGTTGGCAGGTTGATATTGGTGAGCAGATCGGATTTTTGTTCGCCGAGATCGTAAGACAGAAGGCGAGGTACGATGAGACGGGCACACCTTTCAGCGAGGCTCCGATCAGGACTTACCTCAGCCGGATATCCGAGATGGTCAATAGCGCTCCACTCGACTTCAATCCTTCCATCAAGACGAAGTTTCAACGGGTCACGGCCTTTTCCGAAGAACGAGATCTGACTGATGTGACGAAACTTCGCCAGTTAGTTGAAGCGATCATGCCTTTGTTTGATGAGTTTCAGTAGTCCGTGATGTCAGAACTGGTGTTGGACAATGAACAAGCGTCGTATTCGACACGGTTCCTCGCCGGTGCCGGTGCTGCTGGTATGCTGGCGGGTGCGGCTGGTGTATGGTACTTCGATCCGAAGAGTTCCGGGTTCTTTCCGGTTTGTCCGCTGTATTCACTCACGGGTTTCGCGTGTCCGGGTTGCGGATTGACTCGCGGATTCCACGCGTTGTTTCATGGCGATGTCCTGGGAGCCCTTGACTACAATCTCATGCTTCCGTTCTTTGCGCTGCTGGTTGGATTTGCATTTCTGTCGCTCATCTACTTCTCCGTAAAAGGGCGAAAGGTCCCGGTCAATCTTTTGCATCCGAAAGCGCTCTGGGTCTTTCTGATCTTGCTGGTCGGGTTCGGGGTGTTGAGGAACCTGCCGTTCTATCCGTTCACAATTCTGTTTCCCTGAAAATGCGAGTTTCTAGTTTAGAATCGCATTCTTGAACGAGAAACTAGAAACTAGGAACTAGGAATTCCCGGCTTTGCGTGCTACGTGATCTGTACGAGCGGTTTGTCGTCCACAAGCGACTTCGCAGTGGAACCTTCCTTTCGCAGCAACTCGACTTCCTTCACGAATTCTTCGACGATGTCCTCCCCCGAAACGCGTCGCATCGGAACACCATCCTTGAAGATCATTCCGACGTTTCGTCCGAATGTGATCCCAAGCTGCGAATCGTGAGCCTCGCCGGGGCCATTCACCGCACAGCCCATGATCGAAAGATGCAATGGCTCTTCGACGTGTGCGAGCCTCCGCTCGACCTCGGTCACGATCTCGACGAAGTTATCGATATCGAGTCGTCCGCACGTCGGGCAGGCCACAACAGTCACGCCGCGTTTTCTCAGCTCGAGCGATTTCAGGATCTCCCACCCGACTCGAACTTCCTCGTGCGGCTC
>CAMLKY010000408.1 GCA_946480545.1 uncultured Acidobacteriota bacterium | reverse complement strand
ACCCGAGAATTCCGAAGACATCGGGCTATGTATCGAGGCCTTCAATGCATGCCCCGTTGAAGCGATCGGTGACGACGGTGTCGAGAAGGCATTCGCTCGCGGATAGTTCTTCTTTGCGGTCGATCATCTCGAAGGCAGGCGTTCCCGCAAAGACGCAAAGACGCAAAGGAATCTCCAAATCAAACTGCTTGCTTTCTCGGCTTTACTCAAACAAAATACTCGAAAGGAGAAACTGATGGCCGAAAGCCCACGGACAGCACGAATTAAGTGCCGGGAGATCATGACTTCGAACGTCAAAACGGCGAGTCGAGACATGTCGATCCGCGATGTTGCGATCATGATGCGCGATGGTGATATGGGCTCGATACCGGTCGTCGAAGACGGAAAGCTCGTCGGCATCGTGACCGACCGCGACATCGTCGTCAGGTCGATCGCCGACGGCAAGGATGCGGCATCCAAGGTCGCCGAAGCGATGACCGAGGAGATCTACTCGGTCCGGCCTGATGATTTCGTGTTCGAAGCTATTCGATTAATGGGTGACAAGCAGGTTCGCCGGGTGCCGGTGGTCGACGACTCAGGAGACCTCGCCGGCATAATCGCAATGGCCGATATCGCACTCGAGATGGAAGACGAGCGCGAGATCGCTGAAACCCTCGAGGAGATCTCGAGTGGAAGCTCCTTTTGGACGAGAAAATAATATGCCCCAAGCAATGAACAACTACACTCTCGTTGCGGCCCTGGTCGCGCTCTTTGTTTTTGGAAACGTCTCATCGGCCCAGGTCGCAGCCACAGCGACCGCAGCCACGCCAGCAGACATCGCGAAGAGCGGTGAGCTGACCGCTACGTCTTATCGCAATCGGGTTTTGAAATTCACGCTCGCGCTGCCAAATGGTTGGGAATTCGCCAGCGAGGATGTGAACAAGAACATCATCAAAGAGGGTGCCGAGCGGATGAAGGAAAACGAAACGGCCGCGCGACAGCGGGCGTTTGAGCGCTCGATGGCGAAGACTGTCGTGTTGTTTTCGCTTAGCCGCTACCCGATGTCCGATGGCCGGAACACGGCGCAGCTTGTATCGGGATATGAGCAGGTGCCGGCAAGCCTCACCGCACAATCTTACGCAGAATCCAATAAACGATTGGTTGTATCCAAGATGGGTGCAGGTCGCGTACTTAAAGATGTTCACAACATCCGCATTGGGGGACGCGACGTGACCGCATTCGATGTTGAAGGAGAAACGAACGGCGTGACCATCTCGCAGAAGTACTACGTTATGGCGCGCGGCGGCGGCATGCTGTTCTGGATCATCACGTGGGTAAACGGCGGTGAAGAAGAGCGGAAGATATTGGAAAACGCTGTCGCATCCATGAAGTTTGAGTGATGAGCATGACAGTCTAAATGGCAAGATCCTTCAAGACAGCCTATTGCTTTAAGAAGGTCGGAAACTAAAGGCATATGTCCGGTATGGGTCCTATACTCCCGGGTCAGATATTAAGTAGGCAGTAATGGCAAAATCGTTCAATCGTCATTTTCAGTTTCTCGCGTCGTCGAAGAACGCGCGGCCTTCGGGACGCTTGTGGTACCCGGCGGCGGACGTGTACGAGACGGCGGATGGGTGGCTCGTGAAGGTCGAGCTCGCCGGCGTCTCGGTCGAGGACATGGAGATCGATATTCAGGGGAATGTCCTTTATGTTGCCGGGGTTCGGAAAGATAAGTCCTGTGTCGCCGGTGTCTCGTTTCACCAGATGGAGATCACCTACAGCCGTTTTGAAAAGACGCTGCAGTTTCCGTCGACCATCGAGGGAGCGCGGATCGAGCACAACTTTGATAACGGGATCTTGATAATCCGATTGTGGAAGGGTGAGTAAACTTTGCAAGCTTGGCGGGCTTTGCGTGAGATCCTTCTCACGCAAAGCTCGCCAAGCTCGCAAAGAAGAAGGGGTTTATGGCAGACCAGAACATTCAAAATCAGGGGGCAGTAACCAACAAGCTGCCGCAGCAATTCGAGATCGCAGTTCTCCCGCTTCAGAACACGACGCTCTTTCCCGAGACCGTTGTGCCACTGGCGGTCGGCCGTGAGCGGTCGATGCGTGCAGTCGAATCGGCACTCGCGACAGAAGAAAAGCTACTCGCGTGTGTTACGACAAAGAGCGACGACGTAACCGGCGACGATGCCAAGTTCGATGACCTGTTCCGCATCGGAACCCTCGTGAACATCAAACGGATGATGCGGAACGAGGGTGTTATGCAGCTCATCGTCCAAGGAATGGAGCGCTTCGAGGTGAAGGATTGGATCCAGGATCAGCCGTACCTTAAAGCCCGTGTCGAGATCCTTCCCGAGCTGCGCCGCGTGGACGAAGAAGAGATCGAGGCGCTGAAGCGAAACATCCAGGGAATGATCCAGCAGGCGCTCGCGATGCTGCCGCAGGTCCCGCCCGAGATCCGCATGGCCGTGATGAACCAGCAGGATCCGGTGCAGCTTGCATACTTTCTCGCATCGGTCCTGGACCTGGGAACCGAGACCGAGCAGAAAATGCTCGAGTCCGGCACGGTCGATGGATTGCTCACGCTTACACACGCGGCGCTCGCGCGCGAGTTGGAGATAATGCAGATCCGCTCAAAGATCGCGACCGAGGCGCAGAGTGAGATGGACAAATCGCAGCGCGATTACGTCCTCCGCCAGCAGCTCAAGCAGATCCAGAAGGAACTCGGCGAGGATGAAACCGGAGAAAAGGCCGAGGCGGCGCAGCTTCGTGAAAGGCTCGAGACCGCGGACCTTCCCGAAGAGGTCCGAAAAGAGGCCGAGCGCGAGCTGAAGCGTATGGAGGCGCTGCCACAGGCGGCCCCGGACTATCACGTAATACGCACATATCTCGAATACGTCCTCGATCTTCCGTGGAAAAAGTCGAGCGAGGAGCGTCTCGATCTGGCCGAAGCGCGAAAGATACTCGACGAAGATCATTACGGCCTCGAGGACATCAAGGAACGAATTCTGGAATCGCTTGCCGTGGTCAAGCTCCGCCCCGACGGGAAATCGCCGATCCTGCTTTTCGTCGGACCTCCCGGCGTTGGTAAGACATCGCTCGGACGCTCGATCGCACGCGCGCTTGGACGCGAGTTCGAACGGATGTCGCTCGGAGGCATGCGTGATGAGGCTGAGCTTCGCGGACATCGCCGGACGTACATCGGCGCGATGCCGGGTCGGATAATTCAAGCGTTGAGACGCGTCGGCGTGAACAATCCGGTCATGATGCTGGACGAGATCGACAAGCTCGGGAACGACTACCGCGGCGACCCGGCGGCGGCGCTGCTCGAGATCCTGGACCCGGC
>CAMLKY010000407.1 GCA_946480545.1 uncultured Acidobacteriota bacterium | reverse complement strand
ACTTATCTTAGGTCTGGCTTCACGCTTAGATGCATTCAGCGTTTATCCATGCTCCACTTAGCTACCGAGCGCTACCGCTGGCGCGATAACTCGTACACTAGAGGTGGATCCATCCCGGTCCTCTCGTACTAAGGACAGATTCCTTCAATATTGCTGCGCCCACACCAGATAGGGACCGAA
The DNA here is from genome assembly GCA_946480545.1 of uncultured Acidobacteriota bacterium. Next base: position 3,149 of record CAMLKY010000407.1, on the reverse strand, counting down.
CTGTCTCGCGACGTTCTGAACCCAGCTCACGTACCACTTTAATCGGCGAACAGCCGAACCCTTGGGACCTTCTTCAGCCCCAGGATGTGATGAGCCGACATCGAGGTGCCAAACCCTGCCGTCGATGTGAACTCTTGGGCAGGATCAGCCTGTTATCCCCGGCGTACCTTTTATCCGTTGAGCGACGGCACTTCCATAAGCGACCGCCGGATCACTAACTCCTACTTTCGTACCTGCTCGACGTGTATGTCTCGCAGTCAAGCTGGCTTATGCGTTTACACTCTGCGGCTGATTTCCAAACAGCCTGAGCCAACCTTCGAGCGCCTCCGTTACTCTTTAGGAGGCGACCGCCCCAGTCAAACTACCCGCCTGATAATGTCCCTGAGCCGGATTACGGCTCGAGGTTAGAGTCCAGACAAACGAAGGGTGGTATCTCACCGATGGCTCCGCCAAGCCCAAGAGCCTGACATCAAAGCCTCCCACCTATTCTGCGCATCGTTTGCCCGAAATCACTATCAAGTTGTAGTCAAGGTGCACGGGGTCTTTCCGTCTAGATGCGGGAAACCGGCATCTTCACCGGTACTACAAGTTCGCTGTGTCCCTCGTTAAGACAGCTCCCAGATCGTTACGCCATTCGTGCAGGTCGGAACTTACCCGACAAGGAATTTCGCTACCTTAGGACCGTTATAGTTACGGCCGCCATTCACTGGGGCTTCGATTCGCAGCTTCGCCTTGCGGCTAACCACTCCTCTTAACCTTCCAGCATTGGGCAGGCGTCAGCCCCCATACGTTGTCTTTACAACTTTGCGGAGACCTGTGTTTTTGTTAAACAGTCGCCTGGAACATTTCTCTGCGACCACGTTCTTGGTGAACGCGGCTACCCTTCTCCCGAAGTTACGGGTACATTTTGCCGAGTTCCTGAACGAGGGTTCTCACAAGCACCTTAGAATTCTCATCCCACCTACCTGTGTCGGTTTACGGTACTGCCAGTGGAGTATGTATAGATGAACGGGAATTTTCTTGGCAGCTGGGGTCATCAACTTGTTCCGAACCCGAGGGTTCGTACTTTCGTCCGTATATTTAGCCTTGTGTCGCCCGGATTTGCCTAAGCGACGGCCTATTTACTTCAACGGCATCCATCAGCCGTCTTGACTACCCTGCTGCGTCAACCCACATCACATACCCATGGTTCCGGAATATTAACCGGATTTCCATCGACTACGCCTCTCGGCCTCGCCTTAGGTACAGACTAACCCTGCGCAGATTAACTTGACGCAGGAAACCTTAGGTTTTCGGTGCGCGTGGTTCTCACACGCGTTATCGCTACTAATGCCGACAAAGTCTTCTCTGATTTCTCCAACGGTCCTTACGGATCCGCTTCACAGATACAGAGTGCTCGCCTACCATGAATAAATTCATCCAAAGCTTCGGTGGATAGTTTAAGCCCCGTTATATTGTCGGTGCAGGGCTACTTGACCAGTGAGCTATTACGCTTTCTTTAAAGGATTGCTGCTTCTAAGCAAACCTCCTGGCTGTCAGTGCTTCCCCACTTCCTTTTCCACTTAACTATCACTTCGGGACCTTAGCTGTTGGTCTGGGTTCTTTCCCTCTCGACTACGAATCTTAGCACCCGCAGTCTGACTCCCGGACAGACATGCATGGCATTCAGAGTTTGATTGAATTCGGTAACCTTGTGAGGCCCCTAGTCCAGTCAGTGCTTTACCACCACAATGATAAATCCGAGGCTATCCCTAAAGATATTTCGGCGAGAACGAGCTATCACGGAATTTGATTAGCCTTTCACCCCTAAGCACAGGTCATCCAAAAAGTTTTCAACCTTAACTGGTTCGGTCCTCCACGTGGTGTTACCCACGCTTCATCCTGCCCATGCCTAGATCATCCCGTTTCACGTCCAGATACCACAGACTAAACGCCCTATTAAGACTCGCTTTCGCTTCGGCTCAATTATCATTTAACCTTGCCTGTGACATCTACTAGCCGGCTCATTATGCAAAAGGCACGCCGTCAGTCTTGCGACCTCCGACTGCTTGTAAGCATGCGGTTTCAGGTACTATTTCACTCCCCTCACCGGGGTTCTTTTCACCTTTCCCTCACGGTACTGGTTCACTATCGGTCACTTTAGAGTATTTAGCCTTACCGGATGGTCCCGGCAAATTCATGCAAGATTCCTCGTGTCCCGCATTACTCGGGTGCCAGAATAACAACCTCTGATTTTAACGTACGCGTCTATCACGCTCTATGGAGTGCTTTTCCACACACTTCCGCTAATCGTTGGTTGCCGTCATATCTGGTCCCACGACCCCAGTTGAGCAAGCCCAACTGGTTTAGGCTGTTCCGTTTTCGCTCGCCGCTACTCACGGAATCACTGTTGTTTTCTTTTCCTCCAGGTACTGAGATGGTTCACTTCCCTGGGTTGGCTCGTTCTGCCCTATGAATTCAGGCAGTCGTTTATAGGGTTCCCCCATTCGGACATCGACGGGTCAATGGATAAGTGCTCCTCACCGTCGCTTTTCGCAGCTTTTCACGTCCTTCATCGCCTTAAAGTGCCAAGGCATTCACCGCATGCCCTTAGTAGCTTGACCATAAAACTTGTTCACCAGCAAATTTTCTTGCATGAATTGTCCGATCTCAGCTCGGGGATAACCGGCCTCGATCGCATGCAAATAAAGCCAGTGGAACAAATGATCATTACTTGTTTCACTTACAATTTATTTTTGCAACTTGTAGATTTTCTACATGTATTCAGTTGTCAAACATCAAGCTCTTTCGACTACTGTCGAAAATAAAACCTTCTCGCAAAAAGAAGGCTTTATTCCTGACAACAGCTGATCCGTTCATAACGGATCGAACTAAGACGCATTATTAAAGAACTCGGTTGCCAATTTCTTTCTGAAGTTCAAATCTCAATTTTGAAACTCCAAATTATTATTGGTGGAGATGACAGGAGTCGAACCTGCGACCCCCTGAATGCAAATCAGGTGCTCTCCCAACTGAGCTACATCCCCATGTCGCTTCGCAGCATTTCAAATTGAAATTTCAAATCGGCCCCGAGCGAAAAACTTGGTTGCGGGGACAGGATTTGAACCTGCGACCTTTGGGTTATGAGCCCAACGAGCTACCGGACTGCT